>JAYSRP010000033.1:0-3693 GCA_043721015.1 Synechococcales cyanobacterium
CAATATTTTTGGAGTCGATTTGTGGACAAGCACCTGGAGCATATATACACTGTATGGAGTTTGGGGGATTTTGATTCTGGCTAATGCTTTATTCTGTGGATTGACCTGTGCATTTTTTGGGATGAAAGTGGCGAGAATTTTCACCTAAATACCAAGGTCATTCAGCAGGCTTCATTTAACTCACCGTAAACGATTCAGACCTCTTGCTAGCAAGGGGTCTGATCATGTATCAACACTTCCAAACGCAATAAACTAGCCTCGTTAACTAAAGATAAATTGCAAAATTTTCCTTTCTGGGCAAAATCCTTTAAAATGTGCCCAGTTGCTTACCCTTGCCACCCATGCAGTTAACCCCCCAAGAAAAAGACAAGCTGCTGATTTTCACCGCTGCCCTGGTCGCCGAGCGTCGCAAAGCCCGAGGACTGAAGCTTAATCACCCCGAATCGATCGCCTACATTACCGCCGCTATTTTAGAAGGAGCCAGAGATGGCCAAACCGTTGCCGAACTCATGACCTACGGCACTACCCTATTGCAGCGCAGCGAAGTAATGGAAGGCATCTCTGAAATGATTCATGATATTCAAGTAGAAGCCACCTTTCCTGATGGCACCAAGCTTGTGACTGTCCATTCACCTATTAGGTAAATAACTATGATCCCTGGCGAACTCCTGATTCCAGACGGCGATATTGAACTTAATAGTGGTCGAGCAGTCACTACTTTATTGGTAGCCAACAGCGGCGATCGACCGATTCAAGTGGGTTCTCATTTTCATTTTTTTGAGGTTAATATTGCTTTGTTGTTCGATCGAGCAGCCGCCCGAGGGATGCGTCTAGATATCCCCGCTGGTACTGCTGTCCGTTTTGAACCGGGGGATGAGCGTAGTGTAGACCTGATTCCTCTCGCTGGTAGTCGTCAGGTCTATGGCTTTAATGGCCTGATCAATGGTTATCTCGATCTCTAAAAAATTCAATTGTAGGTGGGCATTGCCCACCCTACAAAATATATTCTGTTCTTGTTCTAACTAAATCTTTGGTATAACTATGGCTTACCGCATGAATCGCCGCGCTTATGCTGATACCTATGGACCAACCGTAGGTGACAGAATCCGCTTGGCAGATACCGAATTAATTATTGAAGTAGAGCAAGACCTCACCAGCTACGGCGAAGAAGTCAAATTTGGTGGAGGCAAAGTAATTCGTGATGGCATGGGGCAATCGCCAATTACCAACCAAAATGGTGCCGTAGATACCGTGATTACCAACGCCCTGATTTTGGACTGGTGGGGAATTGTAAAAGCCGATGTGGGCATAGTAGATGGCAAAATTGCCAAAATTGGTAAAGCGGGAAATCCTTATATTCAAGATGGCGTTGATATTATTATTGGTCCAGGGACAGAAGTAATTGCTGGCGAAGGCCAGATCTTGACAGCAGGCGGCATTGATACCCATATTCACTTTATTTGTCCCCAACAAATTGAAGTAGCGATCGCCTCAGGCATTACCACAATGATTGGCGGCGGCACGGGGCCTGCTGCGGGCACTAGTGCTACGACCTGTACGCCAGGGCCTTGGCACATGTATCGGATGTTGCAAGCCGCTGAAGCTTTTCCAATGAACATTGGTTATTTAGGCAAAGGCAACAGCAGTCAGCCAGAGGCGCTAGTTGAGCAGGTTCATGCCGGGGCGATCGGCCTGAAGCTCCACGAAGATTGGGGCACAACTCCAGCGGCGATCGATAACTGCCTGAATGTAGCCGATGAATATGATGTGCAGGTGGCAATTCATAGCGATACTTTAAATGAAGCTGGCTTTGTAGAAGCGACGATCGCTGCTTTTAAAAACCGGGTGATCCATACCTACCATACTGAAGGAGCTGGTGGCGGTCATGCCCCTGATATTATTCGGGTCTGCGGTGAAAGCAACGTGCTGCCTTCTTCTACTAACCCCACTCGTCCCTACACTCTCAATACTCTCGATGAACATTTAGATATGTTGATGGTCTGTCATCATTTAGATCCCAATATTCCTGAGGATGTATCTTTTGCGGAGTCACGGATTCGTCGGGAGACGATCGCCGCCGAAGATATTTTGCACGACCTAGGGGCTTTTAGTATGATTTCTTCTGATTCGCAGGCGATGGGGCGTATTGGGGAAGTTATTATTCGCACTTGGCAGACGGCGCACAAAATGAAGACTCAGCGTGGTTGGTTGGCCGGTACGGGGGCAGTGGAAAATAGCGATCGCAACGATAATTTAAGGGCAAAACGCTATATTGCTAAATACACTATCAATCCGGCAATTACCCATGGCATTGCTAACTATGTGGGTTCGATCGAAGCTGGGAAAATAGCAGATCTCTGTTTATGGCGACCAGCATTTTTTGGTGTAAAACCAGAAATGGTAATTAAGGGCGGGGCGATCGCTTGGGCGCAGATGGGCGATGCTAATGCCAGTATTCCTACGCCTCAACCAGTTCACATGCGGCCAATGTTTGGTAGCTATGGTAGAGCGGTAGGAGCCACCTCGATGACTTTTGTCTCTCAGGTGGCTCACGATAATGGGATCGGCGATCGGTTGGGACTACAAAAGCAGATTATGCCAGTCAAAAATACTCGCCAACTTTCTAAGCGAGACATGAAGCTCAATGATTTGCTGCCGCGCATCGAAGTTGACCCAGAGACCTATGAAGTCCGCGCTGATGGTGAGCTGTTGACTTGTGAACCAGCAACGGTATTACCGATGGCTCAGCGGTATTTTTTGTTTTAAGAATCAGGATCGATGCTAAGTTCTCGCAGCTTTGCTCTGAGTTGCTTGTTTGAGGCTTTGGCTTGGCGAAGTGAGCCGAAGATAGCTCAATTCATCTCACTGATGGATTCATCCAGTTTTAGGGTGTAGATTAAAGCCTCATTTAACTGTTGAGTTGCACGATAACAACCGGGCGAATTCCGGCTTGTTCTGAACCTCTGCTGGGATTTAGATCTGCAAGGTAAATATCACCACGGCTCATGCACAATCCTCTTGCCGAAGATTTGAGGAGTATTCTGGCAGGATGGCTTCGGCAAATATTTTATCTTCTTGGGCAAATTCAGCTTTCAACATTGCTGCATCAATGTCAGATATCTGATCCCATTGATGGAATCGAGATGATCTATTTGTGGATTTAGTGTCATCGTGAACGACCACTAAATCGGTGCTTTGGTCTGAATTAGAGAGTTTTGCATCTAGCTCTTGACGTTCGGTTGCTGTCAGGGTTTGAATGATTTGGGCTAAGGAGTCTACTAGTTTTGCATTCATTGTGTTTTACTTGGTGCTAACTTACTCTGTGTACTTAATGATAGTCGATCGAGCTTGCCTCGATCGACTGTTTTCGATGTTAGTTCGACTGAAGAATATCGTCAATTACCGGCTCAGTCGGGACGATAGCTGGAGCGGCATTGAAAGTACGCTGCAAATCTTCATAGTAGCGACCCCAAACTCCAAAGAGCCGGAATGCCTCGTCTAGTGTGATTGCTTGGGCGGGAGTCGTGGTAATTAGAGTGCCTAAGAAAAGGCCAGAGAATGTGATGACGATCGATTGAGATAATTTCATGATGAGATATAGCAATCCTAAATGATTTGCTCGACAGGGTAGTACTTATGAATTTTAGGGAAATCGAACTTTTGTCCATCAGTAAAAAATTCAAAAAGTATTTT
>JAYSRP010000034.1:0-3690 GCA_043721015.1 Synechococcales cyanobacterium
CAATGGTTTTACCGATCGAGTCTGGCTGCGATAAGCTCTGTTTGTCTAAAATACTCTGGGCATTAAAGATATTCGAGAAAGCCCCCAGCAAACTCAGGAAAGCCTCGCCCGAAAAAACCACGGTGTATTTGCCGGTAGGAATCGATCGATAGTTTAAATGACTAATGGTTTTTTCAGCAGCCTCGGCCACGCATTTTTCGGCATTGAGCAGCGCAAAGCTAGTACTCATTTCGTAGGCCCCGGCGCTACGAGGCTTTTTGTCGGGCTGTTCGGTTTTGGTGTAGAGATATAGCGAAGTATAAGCACGGGTTTCATGGCGCTGTGCTCCTTGGCTATTTAAGTAAAAATGCTCTACTTGGCGCTGGCTCAGTCCGTTGTAAGGCACACTTTCGATCGCTTCATGGGCAGCTAATAACTTGGTTTCGGCGGCAACTAAGCTAGCTACTAGTTCTGGCACCGAGGCGGCAGGGGCGATCGGTACTGCTATGGGGGGAATGACTTCGGTAGCCGCAGGGCTAAAATCTGGGGCGTGCTGGGTGATGCCAAAGAAGCTGGCTTCGTAGGCGGTTTTGAGAGCTAGTTCTAAGCCAGTGGGGTCTAAATCGGTGGTGCTGGTGGTGCCGACGGTATTTTCGGGGTTCCAAACGCGCACTGTCACACCCGATCGATTAGAGGCTTTGACTTGCTTGGTCACACCGCGATCAACCTGAACACTGGTCTCATCTACGGTGGAGCCATAAATATCAAATTTGCTGATGCCGAGCTTGCTGGCAATGGTGGTGGCGGTGCTGGAGAGATCTGCAATGTCTAGCATGTGGTCTAGGAGATGATGGGTCTTTTTTGCATTTTAATAGATCCATCTCTCATCTGGTGGCTAATCGGCGGTAATCTGAATTTGGCAATCAGCGTGGTTAGTGGTGAAAATGATGGGCAAACGAGCGGTTTTCCTCGATCGAGATGGGGTGCTCAATATCAAAGCGGGATACTTATCCCAAATTGCAGATCTTCAGTTGTTACCAGGAGTGGCACAGGCGGTGCGGCGGTTGAATGATTTAGGACTTTTTTGCTGTTTGGTCTCCAATCAATCTGGCCCAGCCCGAGGTTACTATTCAGCCAAACATGTCGAAATACTCAATAATCGATTAGGGGATTTACTTCAGCAGCAAGCCAACGCTCATCTCGATGCCCGCTATTTTTGTCCCTACCTGAGTCCGTCAGCAGGTGGAACTGATCCTAGTTATGCCCAGTGGAGTTCTTGGCGTAAGCCCAATACCGGAATGCTAGTGGCTGCGGCTTGGGAAAACGATCTAGATATTCAGCAAAGTTTTATGGTGGGTGATAAGGCCACAGATATCGATCTTGCTCATAATGCTGGCTGTCAGGGAATTTTGGTGCAAGCTGTTTGTGGTGAACAGGTACTCAGCGACGATTATCCACACCAAGCCAAACCAGATTATTTAGCAACAGATTTGACAGATGGCGTAGCTTGGATTGCCAGCCAAATAGCTTAAAATCCAAATAAACTAAAATTCAGTGGCACCTCGCAAGCGTTCGATCACCCAGCGGGGACAACTGCGTTTAATTTCGGTGATTTTGGTGGTAATAACTTGATCTTGGCCGTTTTTTAATATTTCGGTGATTACCACTTTTTCGCCATTTTTGACATAGTCCAAAAGTCGTTTTAAGGCTTTAGTTTTAATGGCATCCATCAGCTCTTTGGTGGCTGGATCAGGCATGGCTGATTTTTGTTGATCTTGCTTGGGGGCTTGTTCTACAGGAAGATTTGTGGTCATGTTTGGTATCGATCGAGTGTCCATTTGCAGAGCAGCTATTTCTTGAGAAAGGTCTGAAAGGGCATCTTCTGGAACATAGACGGTTTCTTCGGCTAGCCCCAAATCGATTGGAGTAGCAGAGGAGCTGCGGGGGCGAGAAGATTTGGGTCTTTTGGATGTTGCGGCAACAGAGGCAGTGGCCTCATTTACCGACTGTTCGATCCACACTAGGTAATCATTGCTATCAACAATTGTCTCGCCCACCAGGGTGCGAAGCTGGAGAGTGCGCTGATCAATTTTCAATTCTTGAATAGGAAACCAGTTACCCCCCTGAAACACCAGCAGGCTGCGAGACTGCGCACCCGAAGACCGGGCGTAGCGCTCTAGCCAAGCTCGCCCCATCACATGGGCTGGCTGATATTGCAGCTTATAGCCTTCCGGAGTTTGATACCTGCTGTACTCCACATAGTCAGGGTGGCGAGATTTACGAGCAGCCACAAAATCATGCCGTTCTAAAGTGGCACAGAGCACGCTCATGTAGCCTTCTACCTGATTATTGAGCAAGACTTTTTGCTGCCATTCGTTGACCTGCTTACTCACGGCTACTAAGCCCCCACGCCGATCGAGCAGCTTCATGGCTTTATCAGCGTACTCCACCTGGAGGTGAGCAGCGGCGTTCGCGAAGCGTCCACTTTGTGGAATCGTCTTTTTCTTGCCGAGCACAAAGTTTTCGATTAGTTCAATGTCGGCAGCAGAAAGCCCAGCAGAAAGCTCAGGTGAGGAGTGAGATGAATCTGTAAAGTTGGTCATGATTTTTGGCTGTCGGCGGTGCTTCCATAATATCTACATGCCAATAATAGTGACCACAGCAAATTGACTGAAAAGGCTCTGGGACTAAATTACAGGGTTTGCAGTCTCGGTGATCGCCATCACTGACCAACATTTTTTTCGGTCTGCGATATTTGGTTATCAACCACCATTTGAGCAATCTTGGTAGCTCTTGCTTGCCAAGGGGTAAAAAAATATCTAAATTAAAGAGAGTTAAGAAACGTAAATCGCAAGACGAGATTCCCTCATAATTCATTTAGTGGGATTTCGCTGCACAGGAATCATCATTCAAATTCTGGAGTTTCTAGATGACTATTGCATTAGATAGAGGCCAGGAGCGGGGACGGTTTGATGTCCTTGATGACTGGCTAAAAAAAGACCGCTTCGTATTTGTCGGCTGGTCTGGCATTTTGCTGTTTCCTACGGCCTTTTTGGCTTTGGGCGGCTGGATGACCGGCACTACCTTCGTCACCTCTTGGTACTCCCACGGTTTGGCTTCGAGCTACCTAGAAGGCGCTAACTTCCTGACCGTAGCAGTATCTACGCCTCCCAACAGCTTGGGTCACTCCTTGTTATTCCTTTGGGGTCCCGAAGCTCAAGGTGATTTTACCCGCTGGTGTCAGTTGGGTGGCCTATGGGCATTTGTGGCTCTGCACGGCGCTTTTGGCTTGATCGGCTTTATGCTGCGTCAGTTTGAAATCGCTCGTCTAGTCGGCATTCGCCCTTACAACGCTCTGGCTTTCTCTGGCCCGATCGCGGTATTTGTCAGCGTTTTCTTGCTGTACCCACTGGGTCAATCGGGCTGGTTTTTTGCTCCTTCTTTTGGAGTAGCGGCCATCTTCCGGTTCATCTTGTTCCTGCAAGGCTTCCATAACTGGACGCTGAATCCCTTCCACATGATGGGCGTAGCTGGAATCTTGGGTGGCGCATTACTTTGCGCTATTCACGGTGCCACTGTAGAAAACACTCTGTTTGAAGACAGCGAAAACCCCAACACTTTCCGGGCGTTTGAACCTACTCAAGCTGAAGAAACCTACTCGATGGTTACTGCTAACCGTTTCTGGTCACAGATTTTTGGAATTGCTTTCTC
>JAYSRP010000035.1:0-3686 GCA_043721015.1 Synechococcales cyanobacterium
TAAATTTGGGTGGGCCAGAAAAACTTTCTGATGTCCGACCATTCTTGTTCAACCTTTTTTCTGATCCGGAGATTATTAGGCTGCCAATTCCGGCGCTGCAAAAACCGTTGGCCTGGTTGATTTCGAGCAGCAGAGCCAAAAAATCTCAGGCTAATTACCAGAAAATCGGCGGTGGTTCGCCTCTGCGCAGAATCACTGAAGCCCAGGGTGTGGCAATCGAGCAAAGTCTGCAAGCCCGAGGCACCGATGCCAAGGTATACATCGGTATGCGCTACTGGAAACCTTTTACCGAAGAAGTTTTTGCCACGATCCGAGCCGATGGAATTGATGAACTAGTAATTCTGCCTCTGTATCCGCAGTTTTCGATTAGTACCAGCGGCTCTAGCTTTAGAGCGATCGATCGACTCTGGAAAGAAGACCCCAGCCTCAAGCCTGCTAAATATACAGTAGTGCCTTCTTGGTTCGAGCGACCGGGCTACCTCAAAGCCATGGCCGACCTGATTGCTATCGAAATTGATAAGTGCCCCAACCCCAATGAGGCGCATGTTTTCTTTAGTGCCCACGGCGTACCGGCGAGCTATGTGACCGAAGGTGGCGACCCCTATCAAGAAGAAATCGAACGCTGTGCTGAAGCCATTATTCAAACCCTCGATCGGCCAAATCCCTATACCTTGGCTTACCAGAGTAAAGTCGGGCCAGTAGAATGGCTGAAGCCTTATACCGAAGATGCGATCGTAGAGTTGGCTCAGCAGGGCGTTACCGAACTGGTAGTGGTGCCAATTAGCTTTGTGTCAGAGCACATCGAAACCCTAGAAGAAATTGATATTGAATACCGAGAACTCGCCGAGGAAGCAGGCATTCACACTTTCAACCGCGTCCCGGCCTTAGATACCGATCCTACCTTTATCAATGCGTTGACCGATCTAGTGCTGGAAGTAGCGGCAGCACCGAGCATGGAGCTGTCTCAAGTGCCTCAGATGCGCAAGAAAACCAAGATGTATCCCCAAGAAAAATGGGAGTGGGGTCTTACCACCGCTGCCGAAGTTTGGAATGGTCGTCTGGCCATGATTGGTTTTTGTATGATTCTAATAGAAATTATTAGCGGTCAAGGGCCACTGCACTTAGCTGGCTTGCTGTAATTTATTTTGGTTGCTAACGGACTACGCTTGCCGTTGGGTTCGGCTCCGCTCACCCAACTGGATCGTGATGCTGATTAAATCTATTAGAAATGACCGGTGGGTGAGCGAAGCCGAACCCACGCCCCCACCAAAAAGCCGAAGTCACAAGATGTTGACTCCGGCTTTTAAATAATTTCTGGAACTATTTTTTGTTACCGGGAAGATTGTTAATTTGATTCAAGGCTGCTGATAAAATATTAAAGACAGCCCAGCTACCAGCAAGTAGCACAGGAGCGACGACGATAAGAATGCGAAAATCGATATCCATATTAATGTTTCCTAATTAAAATTAAAGAATATATTTGCCGCTAGCGGGCGCTTGAGTATATTTTCCAGATTACCACATCTCGCCGAGAGGAAAATAATTCTGTGTCCTGGAGAGCCTTCTATAACCGAACGACTAGTGAATTTGATTGAGGGCATTTAACTTCGATCAATGGTCAGAGCATGAAACACAAAGTAGATTATCAACATTAATTCACTCAAATAGCATTGCTCGATTTGACAATACTTAGACTTAAATCTTCTCGATTTTTTCAACACATCGACATGATAATTAATCTCTGTAAAAATAGAATTGTTTTGGACACATAATTTTTATTTAGATCAATAAAAAAAGTGATCGAACGCCATAATATAAGCGATCGACATCACAGACAAAGCTATCAAACCTAAGCAGCAAGCCAAAAAAGTCGAAAGATTCAGCATTTTTACTCTATTTGTATCCTTAGATACTTAGGCTATATTTGTATGGATAAGTATTTTAAATGAGCCTGTATGTCTCCCACCTTGAACAACTCGACTGCATTGTTTAATGAAGCCTTGGGTATGGCTTTAAGCAAACTATCTTTATTTGCTAAGTCACCTAGCTTTATTGAGCAAATGACTGTGGCCTTTGGGAGTGGCTGGTCGCCGATCTTTGCTCAAGATGTGGTAACAGAGCTGGCTGGGGGCAAGCTGCCGACGATCAAAGTAGTCGCAGATCTAGGTGGGGCTTTGGGGGTATACGCGGCTGACAATCATAAAATTTATCTTTCTGAGAAATTCTTACTGGCCAACCAGACCAACCCGCAAGCGATCGCTGATGTGCTGTTGGAAGAAATTGGCCACTCGATCGATGCCCAGATCAACAGGGTAGACAGCGTAGGTGACGAAGGCGAAATATTTGCAGCCTTAGTAAATCAGCGCACTCTCAGCACCGGGGAATTAGCCGGACTGAAGAGCCAAAATGATCATAAGACTTTGGTGATCAATGGACAGGCTACCACTGTAGAACAGGCCACCTATGGCAGCATTAATGTGGATGGCAACTTGGCAGACTGGACAGCGGCAGAGCGAATCGATACAGCTCCAGGTAGTGGAGTAGCTGGTTACGAAGTTTATAGTAAGTACGCTGCCAACAATTATGTCTTTGGAATCAAGTCGGCAGTAGCGATCGGCAATGGCTCTACTATTTGGATTGACGCTGACCAAAACGCAGCAACTGGCTTCCAAGTCTTTGGCTTTGCTGGCGGTGCAGAATATAACATTCAAATTGGCACCGATGGTAAAGCTAATTTGTACAGCGGCGGCGAAGGCCAAACTTTGGTGAGTGCCTTAGACTATAGTCTCAGTGCCGATGGTAAAAATCTGGAAGTGGCAGTAGCGGGCACTGCCTTGGGTGCTACTGCTCCTGGCGCGATCAATGTCTTAGCCGATGTGAACAACAGCGTTTATCTACCCGGCGACTATAGCCTGTTTAAATACACCGTGGCACAGACTACCACTGGCCCGAAGACTACCTATGGCAACATTACTCTAGATGGTGCTTTGACGGACTGGACTGCTAGTGATCGATTAGATATTCTACCGGGCAGTGGCCAAACTGGCTATGAGGTCTATGGCAAAAATACTGTAGATGGCTATGCTTTCGCTATTCGATCGGCAGTGAATGTCGGTGTCAACACTACTATTTGGCTAGATACCGACAAAAACAAATCTACTGGCTACCAAATTTTTGGTTTTGCCGGTGGTGCAGAGCGCAATATCAACATTGCTGCTGATGGCAATGCCTATCTTTACAGTGGCAGCGCTGGCCAGACTTTTATTACTAAGTTAGACTCTAAAATTAGTGCCGATGGCAAAACCCTAGAAGTTGCTGTAGGCAAAGATCAAATTGCGGCAGGTGGCGGTTTAAACGTGTTGGCTGATGTGAATGACACTGTATATTTGCCAGGTGACTATAACACAGTGCCCTACAGCGTCAAAACTGCCGCGTCAATTATAATTTTGTTACTAATTACGGAACGGGTTTCAGGCCTTTAGGAAATTGTATAGGAACAGCTTTTCAATGCAATCAAATGACAACATGCGTGCAAGGCTTCAAAATGGCGAATGCATTTATGACTGCGCAAGGTTCTTCATCACAGCCATCCGATAATAAATGGTTAGGATTTCCGACTCCAAATGCAAACACATATAATAGAGCTAACGGAACATCAGTTACTTTAATTCCATGGTATCATAAAG
>JAYSRP010000036.1:0-7569 GCA_043721015.1 Synechococcales cyanobacterium
ATGAGGTCTTGGGAAAAATCGATTTGGACATTTTCTAGATATTGACGGTATTGAGAGTCGATCAACACCTCAAAATCACCTACTTGCATAGTCAAATCTATATTATTAGTCACAGTAGCTAGTGAGATCTCATAGTAAAATTGTTCACAGGCACCAGTGCCCAATGTCAGATACAAATTGGCATCGACTGGCCCTAAAGACATCATTCTGACCACTTCTGCCGTAGCTGCTGGAGTGATTTCGATCATAATATGCTCCCGAAAAACATTAATAGATCCACCGCTGCTATAAAATTATGTTTAAGCCGATCGATCTGAACCAAGTATTAGCCTAGCTTACGCCCGTCTCCAAGGCAATTCTTATTCGAGAGAGAAAAATAAGAGGTAAATGGCTTAAGCTAAATTACTCAAATGACCTCTGCCAAGGAATGCTGTGATCTGCTTCACTCCGTTTTCAATAATTGATAACTAAACTGGTGGAATCAAATGTTAAATCGGATACAAAATCAACTGTGCACCGATTAAATACGAGTAAACAGGTTTATACAAAAACTAGGAACCACAGCAGGAGACTTGAGTATCATGAGCGCAAAGATTTTGGTAACGGGTGGTGCAGGCTACATTGGTTCCCACACGGTCAAGCAACTAGGGCAAGCTGGTTACGATGTAGTTGTTTACGACAATCTTTCTACCGGAATTTCGGAAGCTGTCACCTACGGAAAGTTAGTAGTGGGTAGCTTAGAAGACACCAATCTTTTGGCAGCAACTTTTGCTGAACATGATTTTGACGCAGTATTGCACTTTGCTGCTAGTATCTCAGTACCAGAGTCGGTAGCTGATCCGTTGGCTTATTACAGCAATAATACAATGAATACGCTCAATTTATTGCGCCAATGTCAACGATTTGGAGTGAAGAAATTAGTTTTCTCTAGTACAGCCGCAGTTTATGGTCAGCCCGCAGAAACACATATTACCGAAACCACTCATCCTCAACCGCTTAATCCTTACGGAAGCTCCAAGCTAATGAGCGAACAGATGATCCGAGATTACGGTGCAGCTAGTGGCATGAAGCATGTGATTTTGCGCTACTTTAACGTCGCTGGAGCCGATATGGAAGGAGATTTAGGACAAAATAATCCCAAGGCCAGCCATCTGATCAAAGCTACCTGCAATGCGGCCTTAGGTCGAACCTCCGCCGTCAATATTTTTGGCACTGACTTTGAGACTCATGATGGCACTGGGATCCGTGATTACATCCATGTAGAAGACTTAGCCAGAGCACATGTGGACGCTTTAGCTTACTTAGCTGATGGTGGCGAAAGCGAAATATTTAACTGCGGCTATGGCCAAGGTTACAGCGTGCGAGAAGTAATTGACATGGTCAAAGAAGTTTCTGGTGAAGAATTCACTGTCATTGAAGCTGATCGCCGAGCTGGCGACCCGGCTGCTGTCATTGCCGTTTCTGGCAAAATCAAGCAGATGTTGGGTTGGATACCGCGCCATAACGACCTGCGGACGATCGTGCGCAGTGCCTATGGTTGGGAGAAGAGAGCCAAGGCACTCACGGTTGTACCGGCAACTGCAATTCCAGCAAATGTTGTCTCTAACGTCATACTAATGGAAGTACCAGTCGCCAAAAAGCAGCAACTGGTGGTAGCGGCGGGCTAAGCGAACTGTTGCCCCAGAGATATTGGGTTATGGACGGTGATCTTTTTTTTGTTAATCGAGATAAGTTCACCGTCTTTTAGGTCGCCCAAAAGTCTGGTGACAGTGACTCGGGTAGATCCGATCGCCTCGGCAATTGCCTGATGAGATAGTCGCAAATCGATCGTAATGGCACTACCCCCGTTGGGTATGCCAAAATCGCGGCACAGAATCAGCAAAAAGCTCACTAACCGAGAACCCATATCCCGGTGCGCGAGGGTTTCCACCATCATCTCAGTCTGTAAAATGCGCGAAGAAAGCCCCTTGAGCATCAGCCAAGACATATCGGGGTTATCGCGCAAAGAGCGCTCAAACTGCTCGATCGGCACCGAAATTAGCTCAACCGGCGTAAAGGCCACGGCGTGATAGAACCGATCGGAGCGATTGCCAGTAATTAAAGACAAAACCCCAAAGACGCTGTTTTCTCGTAAGAGAGCAACGGTGATTTCTTCGCCAGCTTCGTAAACGCGCGAGAGCTTGACAGCGCCTTTTTTGAGAAAATAGACCCGTTCGGCAGGATCGCCGGGAAAAAAGATGGTCTTACTGCGATCGAAGGTTTCGATCACTGGTGGCAATGTGCCGCTCAATCCTTGAAAAACGCTGGATAAAGGTCTGTCCTGCAGTGCTACCATAACTTTTTGTCACTTGGATATAGATTTGTAGAGTTCGGCTAGAGCCATTGGTCAGCCAGAAGAACTACCGACGTGTGGAAGGTATTACAGACTACGGTAATAGGATTTAGCTAAGTCTTTTTGTATCAACATATACTTTTCATCCTCTTTCCTAAGTTTCCTCTTAGTGAGATCATAGGTTGGTGCCGCTGAAAATGGAAAAGACATGTTAGACCTGAAAAATAAAAATGCCCTTGTAACCGGCATTGCCAATGATAAATCGATCGCTTGGGGGATTGCTAAGCAACTGCACAAAGCCGGAGCCAATATTGGTGTGACCTACTTGCCCGATGAAACCGGCAAAATGCAAAAGAAGGTGGGTAAGCTGGTGGAAGAGCTTAATCCCAGCATATTTTTGCCTCTGAATGTTCAAGACGATGCCCAAATTGATGCCACCTTTGGCGAGATTGAAAAACAGTGGGGTCATATTGATATTGTGATTCACTGTCTGGCTTTTGCAAATAAAGAAGACCTTGCAGGTGATATCAGCAAAACCTCCCGCGCTGGTTTCAGCCAAGCCCTCGAAATTAGTACTTTTTCGTTGACCCGCCTAGTAGGTGCAGCTAAACCATTACTCAGAGAAGGCGGAAGCGTTGTCACGCTCACCTATTTGGGTGGTGTGAAGGTTATTCCTAATTATAACCTCATGGGCATCGCCAAGGCCGGTCTAGAGATGAGTGTGCGCTATTTGGCTACCGAGTTAGGGCCACAGGGTATTCGGGTCAACGGCATTTCGGCGGGACCGATTCGGACTTTGGCTTCTTCGGCAGTCGGCGGCATTTTGGACATGATCCATCATGTAGAAGATATTGCCCCTCTGCGCCGCACCGTGACTCAAACAGAAGTTGGTAACACGGCAGCTTTCTTATGTAGTGATCTATCTAGTGGTATTACTGGGCAGATTATATATGTAGATGCTGGTTATGAAACTATCGGCATGTAAGCCAACCCAAAGATAGTAGACAAGAAGTGGATGACGAGTTCATCCACCCTTATTTATTAAAAGATATATTTCGAGTATATTAATGAGAATAAAAGAATGTCTCTAACATTATGGCCAAAGATTTATTTCATACAGTCGTTAAAGATGCGCTGATTAAAGATGGTTGGCAAATTACTCACGACCCTTTTCCTGTGGACTATGGTGATGTGCAAATGCAGATTGATTTGGGCGCAGAGCGCTTGATTGGGGCAAACAGAAACCAAGAAGACATTGCTGTAGAAATCAAAAGCTTTGTTAATCCATCTAATATTTCTGAGTTCCATACTGCTGTTGGCCAATATCTTAACTATCGTCGAGCATTAAGATTCCAAGAGCCAAATCGTATTCTTTACTTGGCTGTGCCAAGTCAAACCTATGACGAGTTTTTCAGGTTAAGATTTATTCAAGAGAGTGTTGAAGAGTATCAAATTAACTTGATTGTTTACCAGGTAGCAGATAGGAGTATTGTAAGATGGATAAAGTAGCACAATTTCGCCAAATAATTGAAAAAGTCCTTACTTGTCACGGTCAAATTCAACCGGTTTATGGCGAAATTGATATGCAGGTTTTGTTCGATCGAGAACACGATCATTACCAGGTATCTAGAGCTGGCTGGCTAAAGGATAGAAGGGTATATGGATCTTTAATTCATATTGATATCAAGGGTGAAAAGATCTGGATTCAGTATGACGGTACAGAAGTTGGCGTGGCTAATGAATTGCTTGAGGAAGGCATCAGCAAAACTGATATAGTCTTAGCCTACCATTCTCCTTTGATCCGTCAGTATGATGGTTTTGCTGTTAATTAAAAAGATCTAGCGGAAAATGGCCGTGCGTGCCATTGTAACCATCAGCTAAATCTGACTGAAAAGAGACTAAGCCACCGCGATAATCCCCTTGATAAGTGTCGATATATAAACGATTCGATCGAGGATTAAACTTCAAATAAACCGATCCATTAGTAACAGGTAATGCTGTCACTAGATCTGCTGTAATATCGTAACCAAAGTGTTTTGCATAGCTTTGTAGTGCCGTTAGTCCTGTAGCCCGATCGTCAGCACACATCCCGATCGTATGGTAGTCCGCAGCCTTGGTTAGTACCTGAAGACATTGGCGAATAGATTCTCGTTGTTCAACGTTGGCCGCAGCCCCCAGATCTTGTAGTTGGCGGAGGGCTTGGTCTGCTTCTGGAATAGTCATAGATCTGTTAGTCTCTGGAAGGCGGTGATAAGTAAGTATAACGCCCCAAGCTGCTCTCGTAGTTTTGCATCAGTCGCTGGGATTCTTGGAGGGTGATACGTTTTTCTTGGAGAGCCTGCTCAGATTTTTTGCGGATATTTTCCATCAAATCTTCTGCATCATACTGTACATAGCCTACCACTTCTTTCATGGTGTCACCTTTGACTACATGCTCAATTTGGTAGCCCTTGGGAGTGAGCTTGATATGTACCGCATTGGTATCCCCAAACAAGTTGTGCAGATTGCCCATGATCTCTTGATAGGCACCAGCTAAGAATAAACCCAAGTAGTAGGGCTTGTGCTTTTTCAAAGCATGGAGTTCTAAGACGGGCTTCACATCGCGCAGGTCAATAAACTGATCGATTTTACCGTCGCTATCGCAGGTAAGGTCAGCCAAAATTCCTCGGCGGGTGGGTTCTTCACAGAGGCGGTGGATGGGCATGATTGGGAAGAGTTGATCGATCGCCCAGCTATCAGGAGCCGATTGGAACACCGACATATTGACGTAGTAGATCGAAGACATCATTTGCTCTAGCTCTTCTAGGTCATCGGGCACATAGTCTTCGTCATTAATGATATCCAAAATTTTGCGACAGCAGGCCCAGTAGAACTGCTCGGCGCGGGCGCGCTCAGAAATACTTAAGTAGCCTAAGTTAAAGCGGTTTAAGGCTTCTTCTTTGAACTGAGTGACATCGTGATAGGCTTCTTGGAAGTTTTCGAGGTTGATGGTGTTGTAGATTTCCCAGAGATTGCGGATGATCGCGTGCTCATTTTCTTTCGGAGGATGGGGGAGTTCACTGCGCACTTCGCTGCTGCCCAGTACATCAAAAATTAAGACTGACTGGTGAGAGACGATCGCCCGTCCACTTTCACTGACTAAAATTGGCACCGGGACTTTCTTTTCGGCACAGGCATCTTTTACTTCCGCCACAATGTCGTTGGCGTAGTTTTGCATATTGTAGTTTTTGGAAGCGTGGAAATTGGTCTGGGAGCCATCATAATCTACCCCCAAGCCGCCGCCTACATCTAAGTAGCGCATGTTGGCACCCAACTGGGCTAGCTCTACATAGATTTTGCTGGCTTCGATGATAGCTTCTTTGATGACCGAAATTGAAGAGATTTGGGAGCCAATATGGAAGTGCAGCAACTGTAGAGAGTTCAGCATCTTGGCTTCGCGTAGCCGATCGACCACCATGATAATTTCAGGAATAGTCAGGCCAAACTTTGCTCGATCGCCACTAGAACCACCCCAGCGACCCATGCCTTTGCTGTTTAACTTGGCGCGCACACCCAAATTTGGTTCAATGCCCAGAGCTTTGGCGGCTTCGATCGCAATTTCGACTTCTTCTACTTGCTCCAGCACAATAATCGGAGTTTGACCGAGCTTCTGCGCCAGCATGGCGGTTTCGATATATTCACGGTCTTTGTAGCCGTTGCAGATAATTAAAGAGCCAGGGTTATCTAAGGTGGCCAAGGCAATCATCAGTTCTGGCTTAGAACCAGCTTCGAGACCAAATTGGTAGGGTTTGCCAAATTTCACCAAGTCTTCGACCAAATGGCGTTGCTGGTTGCACTTGATGGGGAAGACACCTCGGTAGCTGCCTTCGTAATTGTAGCGGGCGATCGCCTTGGCAAAAGAGGCATTTAGGCGTTCGATGCGATCTTCTAAAATATCGGAGAAGCGGATCAGCAGGGGCAGTGCCAGGTTGCGATCGCGGAGAGCATTGACAAGTTCAAATAAATCTAAAGAGCCGCCTCGATCGCCTCGGGGAGATACGGTAACGTGACCAGCGGCGTTGATCGAGAAGTATGGTTCGCCCCAGCCTTTGATGCGGTATTGGTTCTCGCTGTCTTCGATCGACCAGGAGCCATTCTTCGGTTCTTTGTGCTTTTTCTTCTTTTTGCCGGAGGTAGGTTGTTCGGGTACGGTAATTATCTTGGCAATTTCTTCGACCCTAGCTAGTTCTAATCCCATGTGATGATACCTCCCAAAAGCGTTGGCGACATTAAGTGTAACCGATTATTCTCGGGTTCGACTCTCATTGGTATGATACCCACAAAAATCTTGTTGTTGAAGATGGGTTCTTGGCTGGCTGGTGATCTGGGCTAAAAAAAACTCCTCTGATCGTCTGTCCATGCCAAACTACCCAGTGGGTAATCACAGAAATATGCCGACTGTAGACAGAGGAAGGTATCATTGAGCTACTGCCCCATGAACAAAAAAATGAACGAAGACATCCAAAAGCTCCATATCCAAGCTGGGCTAGTAATTGGGAAAGAGAAGATTTGCGGCAAAAAGATCAATTATGCCACCGAAGATAAGGCTGCTGATTATGCTGAGAAAATGAATAGCAAGGCTAGCACCCGTAACACTCTAGAGGGTTATCCTTGTGCCTTTTGTCAAGGTTGGCATGTGGGGAAAGAAATGAGCCGATCGGAGCTAGAAAGTTATCTTATTGATTAATTGACCTGAAAACACTGGCTGTTTGAGGCTATCTATGGCATGTTCTCTATTTGGAAGGTGCCATCAATTAAAACATATAAAACCTTATTGATCATGTATTCTTCTCTCTGAGCCATTGATTGGATTACTTTTATCGCAGATACCACTAGTAGACTGCGGCTTAAATACACCAACCCTTGCTCTAAGCTACTAAAGCTTTCCCCTTATATGTCCATCTAAATGGCTTTGCCATTGTGTCATTAAAGTAGGCGACAAAATCAAGAATACGGAGTTTAAGTTCCTCCGTGCTTTTGAAGCTGGCTCTTTTAAGTAGTTTCCGCATCAAGATGCTGAACCATATTTCAATCTGATTTAATCAAGAGCTATGCTTTGGCGTGAAATGAAACACTATTTTGTGTGTCGGATTACTTAAAAACTCTATTCCCATCTGACCTGACTGCCGGACACAAGTAGTTGAAAGGCAGAGCTAGAGCCAAAGAGGAGAAATAGGTAGAAGCTCGTGAGAAACTGG
>JAYSRP010000037.1:0-3667 GCA_043721015.1 Synechococcales cyanobacterium
ATTGTAAAACCCATCCAGAAATTGAGCGGGCTTGGAAATTGGCGCTGTTCAATCAGTTCCACGACATTCTTCCGGGCAGCGCTATTCAGCCGGTTTATGTGACGGCAAATCAAGAATGGCAAGAGGCGGCCAATATTACCGACTATTTAATTAGTCTGGCCACCATGGAAATTGCTTGCCATGTAGATACTTCGGCTCCGCCGCACCCTGAGGCTCTGCCCCTGATTGTGTTTAATAGTCTAAATTGGACTCGATCGAGCGTCGTAGAATGGCCAATTCATTCTTCTAAAGAGTTTTATCAACTGTGGGATTGTGAGGGGAATGTGTTGCCTACCGATGACTTAGTTGGTAGTTCGATCGGCCTTGCCACCAATATTCCTGGTGTGGGCTATCGGTTATTTTGGTTAGTTCCGGTGGCCACTTTACCCGAGCCAGTTTTGCCCAATCACTGGTGTTTAGAAAACCCTTATCTCAAAGTTGCGATCGATCCCCAAACTGGGGATATTCAAAGTTTATTTGATAAACAACAACAGCTAGAAATTCTCTCTAGTCCCGGCAATCAACTATTAGCCTACAGCGATGCTGGTCAATATTGGGATGCTTGGAATATCAATCCTAACTATGCTCAGCATCCTTTGCCTACGGCAGAGTTACTATCCATTACCTGGCTGCATGATGGTTTGGTAGAGCAGCGTTTGCAAGTCAAGCGCCGTATTGGGAAATCGATTTTTACCCAGGTTTATCTGTTAGGCACCCAATCTCGCCGTTTAGATATTGAAACTACGGTGGATTGGCAAGAAGAGCATGTGTTAGTTAAAGCCTATTTTCCGTTGGTTTGTAATGCTGAAACCGTGACTTGCGAAGTGCCTTGTGGGGTAATTGAGCGACCAACAGTCCCTACTACTCCCACCGAAAAAGCCAAGTGGGAGATTCCGGCCTATCGCTGGGTGGATTTAACTGATCTAGATTTAAACTATGGAGTGAGTTTGTTAAATGACTGCAAGCACGGCTATAGTTATACCGCAAATTCCCTCAGCTTGTCTTTATTGAGAGCTAGTAACTGGCCAGACCCAGTAGCCGATCAACAAATTCATCAATTTACTTATTCGGTCTATCCTCATCCAGGCAACTGGCAAGCTGCTCAGGCAGTCCATCAGGGCTGCGAATTAAATTCACCGGTGCAAAGCGTGGAAGTAGATCGATCAATTGCGGGTACTTTGGCTAGCAGCCTCAGCTTTATAGATTTGGGCAGCAATAGTTTGGTGTTGATGGCGCTGTATCCCGCCGAGACTGACAACCGCCTAGTGTTGCGCTGCTACGAATCTTCCGGCAGAATGGCTGATGCCAAACTGGCTGGCGAGCTACAAATTTCAGCAGATCGATCGATTGATTTATTGGAGGCATCGGTACAATATACAGAAGAAAATCAAAAGGTACTCCCTTGGCAAGTCAAATCTTGGCTGGTGAACTACCAAAATCCTAATCTTCAGAATACCTAGAAATTTTTTAATATGGCAAATATTTACGGTGATTTATTGTTAGCCGACAACCTAGTTGGCACCTTAGAAGACGATCTAATATGGGGCTACGGCGGCAATGATGTTATTTCTGGCGGAGCTGGTAATGATGGTCTAGATGGTGGTGATGGGAATGATTCTGTAGATGGTGGATTGGGGAATGACTCAGTCTGGGGCGGTACTGGCAACGACACATTATCTGGTGGCGAAGGTGCTGACAGTTTAGATGGCGGCGATGGTAATGATCTAATTTTTGGTGGCAATGGTGATGATTATATCTGGGGTGGCCTGGGTAACGACATCATCAATGGCGAAGCCGGTAATAACTCCCTCGATGGTCAGGATGGCGATGATTCGATTATTGCTGGCAGTGGCAATGACTCTATTTGGGGTGGCACTGGTAATGACACAATTCAAGGCGGTGACGGTGATAATGCGATCGATGGCCGTGCAGATCGAGATTTGATTACTACTGGTAGCGGCAATGATTCCATTTGGGGTGGCACTGGTGATGACACCATCCTGGCCGGAGCAGGCAATAACTCCCTCGATGGTCAAGATGGAAATGATTCGATTGTTGCTGGTAGCGGCAATGATTTTATTTGGGGCGGTGCTGGTAACGACACCATTCAAGGCGGTGATGGCATTAACGAAATTGATGGCCGCGATGACAATGACTTCTTGATTGGCGGTAAAGATGCTGATCGAATTTGGGGTGGTGCTGGGAATGACTCCATTCAAGGCGGTGATGGTAACAACCAGCTAGATGGCGGCGAAGGAAATGATTCGATAATTAGTGGTGCTGGCGATGACTTTATTTGGGGTGGTTTGGGTAACGACTTTATCCAGGCCGGTAATGGCAATAATGTGATCTCTGCTAGCTTTGGCAATGATACTTTGCTGGGTGGCAATGGCGATGATACTATCTTTGCTGCCGAAGGTGACGATCTGCTGTTTGGTGGTCTGGGTAATAATTATCTGAGTGGCGGTGAAGGTAAAGATACTTTCACGATCTCGGCAGCAGGCAGTGCATTTACTGGTTTGAGTAATATTATTTCTGATTTCACGATCGGGGCTGATAATATTCGGCTTTTGGGTCTGGGCATTAGTAATTTTGGCCAGCTCTCTATTACCCAGTCTGGCGCTAACGCGGTCGTTAGCAATACGGCTGGTCTATCGATCGCCACTCTATTAAATACTGAAAGCACTCAATTGACTACTAGTAGTTTCAGCTATGCTTTAAGTTAAATCTCATCAGGTTGATTTTTTGGATTTTAATCACAACAAAAAGCCCCTTCATAATTGAAGAGGCTTTGTGAATTTAATTGAAAATTAATTTGCTGACACCAACCGGCGGTAAGCTGTACCCAAAACCGTAGCAATCAAAGTGATTTTGAGAGCTTCTAGCACCCAATAGACCACATGCATTTGGTTCATTCCAGGAGGTGCCTCAACAACTATAGTGCTGTGCATTTGCAGATTTTCTAAGCCACCATTCACAATATTGGCGCTATCTATCATATTGAGGTCAATGCTCAGACCGCCCATTTGGGGAGTCAAAATGAAAGTGTAGCAAAGAGCAATTAGTAACAACAAAGCGCTGGAAACACCAACTTCAATTTTTTGTTTGCTATCTAGCACATTAGATTGCCACAACCATAGACCACCCGACAATGCCACCGCACCACAGAGCAACTCAATGCGATTAAAGATCGAGAAGAGCGTATAGCCCACTGCTCCAAAGTTAGGAGCGTTCATCATGCCGCTGAAATACATGCTGGGCATAATTGTAAAGTCAATCAGCAGCGTCGCACTCAACCAAAAGCCCAAAACCCCTGCGATCGCAGTCAGCCAAGCTTGACTATTGTTTTTAGCTACATATGCGTGAGCCATAATTCTTACTCCTTATGACGGCTAAAACTGCCGTAGAACCTTCATCATACCCATAATTATTAGTGCAAACTAATAACTTTTACGTCGAAGAGGTCAAGCAATGTAAAGCTGAGAGCTTCACAAAACTATGAGTTGGCAACTATTCTTAACCAAGATTACAGTGAACTACCCAGCGCTCACCTTACGGTAGAGCGTGGGCTTCTCCCTTCAACGACCACAGCCTCTTCAGTAGTAGATTTGAGTCCATACTGCTTTGG
>JAYSRP010000038.1:0-1726 GCA_043721015.1 Synechococcales cyanobacterium
ACGGTGGAATGTACGGCGACTGAGGCGATGCCCATTTCGCTACAGGCGCGCACGATGCGCAGGGCTATTTCGCCCCGGTTGGCTATTAAAAGTTTAGAAAAGGACATTGTGCTTCACGCCTCTGGTTAATCAGCGCCGACGTAGTGCTCACCGATGGTGAAAGCTATCGCGCCCATGGTCAATCTTACCCGAAAAGAGCGAAAGCCTATGGCGGGCTGTGTATTGTGACTTGTCTTGATCTTCTGCCGGAAGTACGAACAACATCTCCACCAGCTTGATATTTGATTTATCTAGGTAACTGATCCCAGATCAGAGTTTTCAGATTTAATTGATATTTAATCGAGTTCCCCTTGCTTTCTTTTGCATCTTCGATCGACCCCCCATAAACCACAATCACCCCTGATTCCAAATACTCCGCGCGGTGCCCATAGATCCAGCCAGGACTATTAGTAGTAACCACTGGCTCTATTTGATAACTGCGACAATCTAACCGATAAACCGGGGTTTGCTGGTAGGTGCGACATGGATAGTAGCCCAGTCTGCCAATGATATAGATATAATCACCGACCAAAGTAGCTGTATGAAAATCGGTGGGCGGAAACACGGCTCGGGGATAGCCGAAAATCTGGAAATTGCCTTGGCCATCGTGTACCACCACGTCATTGTAAATGCAAAAATCTGGGTCAGAGCTGTCTTCGTGTTCGCCGCCAATTTCAATAATGCGGCCATCGGGTAACTCCGTCAGGCTTTGACCAAGCCGATCAAAAGACCAAATTGGCTCATCCAAATCCGCCGATTCATCAAACATAATTCGGGCATCTCTGGCCGACCAGCGACTACCAACCATCGATCGCCAAAAATCCACCGACATCAACTCTGGATTAGCCAAGCCAAAACGCTGATGCTTCTTCAACTCATACTGCTCTGACAACACTTTGTCTACATCTGTAGAAACATTCGTCAACAACCTACGCATAGATTGACTAATGCCATTAAAATCTTCTCCAGCAGCTACCAGCATCCGCACAACTGCAATGCTTTTAGCTATATAAATGTTGCTCCATCTTGTCTCTGGCATCTGCTGAGGATTGGCTCCAGCATTCAACAGCAGTGCCACAAACTCTACGGCATCTCGCTGAATCGCAAATCTCAAAGCTGTTTCATCAGAATCATCTACCTCAGTGATATCAAATCCTTTCGTTCGCAACCATTCCAGCATCGCTGGATTACCACTTTCGATCGCCAGCATTACAGCAGTTTTGCCACCATGTCCTCGATCGGTAGGATCGATCGCTGCCGTCCACAAAATCTCGGCTTTTTCGATATCTCCAGTGTAGATACTCAGCAGCCAAGGTGTGCGCTCATCTCGATCGCGGGCAGATAGGTTGGGTTGAGTCGCAAGTTCTTGGCGTACTTCGGCGGCTGTACCCATGGTGATCGATCGCATCAAAGCCGTTTCGACTCCAACTATTGCTTCGCCATTTCCCATATTGAAACTAATCTGGGTAGTTGAATCATTTGTGCTATTCATTAGTTAACCACAAAGAAAAACCCTTGCTGCTGACAGCAAGAGTTTATATTCTAACATTCTGACGGCTTACCTCAGACAAAGCACTGTTTGCTTGAGCCGGGTAGCAATTTAAGCCGGGACACCTTGAGTACCCCTCACCCCAGCCCTCTCCCACAAGGGGAGAGGGAGCAAGAGACTTCGCTTTGTGCTCCGGCT
>JAYSRP010000039.1:0-19547 GCA_043721015.1 Synechococcales cyanobacterium
CAGGGTGCCGACTGTGCCGCCGCCAGTGACAGTGGCGGTGCTCGGAATCACAAACTGGGTGGGATCGTTACCGGTGTTGGTAATGGTAAAGTCGAAGTAGGTGACATCACCACTATGAATACCCGGAAAGCTTTGATACACTCCGCCGCCCGCTATATTACTCGGTGCATCTACTGAAGCTGCTGCCCCTACCGTAATACCGGCGACTTCGGCCAGGGTGAGGGTGACAATGTTTGATTTTACGCCCTGCTCGATGTTAGTCAAATCATCGCCATCGACAAAAGTACCGGTGGCTTGGTTATCGATCGTGGTGCCTGCTGGTGGGGAGGCAGCCATCAGTGGTAAAAGACAGAGAGCATTTCCGGTTGTAGCCATTCCTAAAATCAACACCAACTTGAGCCAAGAGTTTGCCCTAGAGGTGACGTTTTTTGGATTTTGGTGATTGATAATGGACTGGCGAGATTTCAACATAATCGGTGCAGTGGCGTGACAGGGAGGCTAAGTGGATTGGTGAATGAAATGATTGAAACTACTCTTGTACGATCAATGTTCCCAAGTTGGGGTTGATCGAGGTCAGTATATTTGCTATTAATTTACCTTGACCTTGAAACGAATATACCCATAAGAAGTAGTCGGCACCCCGGCCTTGGCTGCGCCCATTAATGGATTTGCCGACGAAGCAACATCGACTACCACTACGTTGTTAGATAAGTTAGTGCCTGCATTGGCGACCAAGTTGCAACTAGTAGCTAAAGCTGGTGTAGTTAACTGGCCTGTATCGGTACCTGGATCGGTAGCATTAGTAAGATATTGACTGGCAGTATTTCCGGCCACCAGCACCAGTCCTTTGCCCACGGTGGCAGCATTGGTGCTGTCAAACTGTGTTTGAAAAGTTAGATTGGCATCTAATCGATCGCAAACTCGTGCTTGGGTTGCTTTATTATCACCACTGTTCAGATAATAAATGGTGTACTCTACCTCGTCTCCAGATTTGACTTTGTTAGGGGCAATGGCTCCGACGGTGTAAGTATTAGTGCAAGCTCCGGTTGTGCCAGAAGCGGTTAGCCAGTTGCAATTGTTTTCATCAATACTCGTCGGGTCATTGACAAAAGTAGTGTAGTTAACTACAGTGCCTGTCGCTCCATCTTTAATTTGTGTCACTCTTTTCACCAGCAGCAATTGGGCTGGGCTATTGGGAATAGAGCTAAACTCGGAGGTGTTGCCTGTGCTATCGGTAGCGGTGGCTGTGATGTTTTTAGCATTAGTTAAACTCAGGGTCGCTGCGTTGGTAAAACTACAGGCTGGGGTAACGCCAAATAGGCCATTGCCATCGGTAGTACAGGTGCCAATATAAGTTTTGCCTTCACCGTGGGGTTTTGATCGAGCATCAGCCAAGATTATTTCACCATTGTTGTTGCCATCATCGGCCGCCACAAATAGCTCGACAACTTTATTGGCAAAGACAGCATTGCCTGTGGAGCTATTGCCCACATAGCCTTTGACTGTAAGTGTGCCTGCGCTGAGCGTGGATGAAGTAATAATCGGGTAATCCATGCCAATATTGGCAGCCTGTGTGCCTGTATCGTTGGTGTTGATGGCACCATCGTTGCCAGTTACGCCTGCCTGGAAAGTGCTGCCATTATAGGTTCCCAGGTCAATTCCCAGCATGACGTTGCCATACATGCTGTTTTGAGAGATTTTGTTCCGTAAGCCAGAGTTGCTGTTGTACTTTAAGATTACGATGCCAGACCCGTAATTCCCGGCACCATCTACCCGGCTATCGGTAATGATATTTTTCTCGATCTTGCTGTCGATTCCCGCAGACATAATTCCAGCTTGGTAGTTACCCTCAAATTTATTGTTCGTTACTTCTACACTAGAGCCAGTACTTATTTGGAGTCCTTTACCTTGAGAGAGAGAGCTAGCAACGCTGGTAGCGCCATGAATTAGGTTTTGATAAATTTTGATATTCTTGGCATTGTCTTCTGTTTCTAGTTGGTCGGCATATACGCCGCTGGCATCGGTGCCGGTGTTCTTAGGGCCGTTGGCAAAAACTTCGTTATTGTAAAAGTTAATTACTTTGGTGTTGAGGGCACCAGTAGAATTGCCAAAGGTGCCAGCATCGGCTAGGTAAGCAAAGTAGTTATTAAAAATATTGGCAGCTCCGGTAGCTTGGAAGGCATAGCCTACATAGGCGTTGGTTGCTGGACTGCTGCCATCGGCCAGGGTGCCGCCCAGTAGTTGGGTCAGGGTAGCTTTACCACTATCGGTGACGCTGGGATTGATCCAAATTGCACCTTTGTTCATGCCGCCTAATCCTGCCTGGATGCGGTATCCATAGAAAGAAAAGCCAGTAAGAGTGGTGTTTTGTCCTTGAACGACGATCGCATTACTGCCACCACCACTGGGGTTAGAGTTGCCGTTGACAGTTGGCATGGTACTAAAATCTAGGACTATTTCGGGTTTGGGAATCACCGAGAGGGCTAGGTTGTCGGTGCCGACCGTGCCGCCGGTGCCGACGCTGCCAGAGTTGGAATCGAAGACGTTTTGGGTTTGGGTACGGCCATCGATCGAGGTATTACTATCACTAATAATTAGTTGGCTACTGAGGGCAATGACGGCTGTGTTGTTGTTGCCACCAGTACCATTTATGCCAGTGCTATAGCTACCTGATAGTCCGGCGCGGGCTGAGCCGTCAGAAATCATAAAGATCGAGACTTCTTGACCAGCAGTTTGACCTTCTTGAGCTAAGTTAGTATTGTTCAGGGCGTTGCTATTAGTGATAAATTGACGCAATGAACCTTGGCCGCTATCGTTGGTATTGACGATTGTATCAAAGTTATAACCAAAATCAATCCCCGTAATATCGCTACTACCAACTTTGACGGTAGTTAAAGATTGAACTTCTTGGTTTGTGACTGCATTCAAAGTTGCCAGGGTTGCTGTGGTATTTGCTAGAGCATCAACTTCAGCAGGTTTTTCGCCGCCGACATGATCAATCACTTCTGTCACTGTTCCGGCGGTGATTCCGGCATCGGTACGGAAGGTTTGAACAGCGACTAAGCCAGTTGTATTGGTAGGATTGGGACGGGAGGATGTAACAGTACTGTTGACCACCCGTACTTTATAATTTCCGGCAACTATACCACCAGTAATATTAGCGGTATCAAACTTATATAAGCCATTAATATCTGTAATTGCAAAACCTTTAAATACGCCAGTAGAATCATAGAGTTCTACCCGGGCATTTCTGCGGGGCGGAGTTGCTACTGTGCTAATGAAAGCACGACCGGCACCGCCACCATAATTAGGATCTTCAAAGACTGTTCCGGTTATAGTTGCTGGACTAATAATCTCTAATGCATGATCTTCTACTTCCCCGCTAGCTGCGGCACCCACAGAAGACTCTACTTCTGCCTGGACAGCACCTAACCGCAAACGCAGATAAGTATTGCCTGGTGTCATTCCGGTAGGTGTTGTAAACGTCACATTATAAGTACCAACAGTGGCTCCACTAGGCACGGTAATTGTGACAGACTTATCTTCAGTATCACTAAAATCACCATTTTGGTTGAAATCAATATAGCCAACTAAATAAGCAGGTTGCCCCGTGGTATTAGTAACTTTGACTGGCACTGTATAAGTTTCTCCAGCAGCAGTTTTTAGGGCTGGTAAACTAACTAATCCATCCTCGTCATTGGGCGTACCGCTGGCATTATCTGCATCAGCAGTGACATTTTGCAAAATACCAGAATCGGAATCTATTTTAGTGCCGATTAATAGTCCAGGTGTAATAACGTGGCTAGGCCCACCATCACTCAGAGTGGTTTGATAGTTCCCTGGCCCAACGCCAGTGCCAGTATCTGGGGCATCACCATAATCTACTCCAATTACGGTGGCTCTTTGTGCGGCGCTGGCTTCTTGGCGACGATTTACCGAATCACCATTTAAGGGCAGATTATCAAATTCCCCGATTGTCCCATTAATATTGTCTACAGTATAAACATCATATTTTTGATCGGCAGCTTCATCGATATATGCCTGGTTCTGTAATCGTCCTTTGGGCGTAGTGGTTGAAGATGCAATCTCAGGAGTATCGCCAAATAAAACAGTTATAAAGTCGTTCACTGCTGCTGTCGTATTGACTTTTACTGGTACTCGAATCGTTACACTGCCCCCCGGTTGAATAATACCATTTGCTGCCAAGACATTTGCATCACCAGTGGCTACCCCTGCCCCAATGTTCACATAGTTAGCCGCCGCCAAAACTACTGAGGTAGCTCCATTTAAGTCGTAACCAATAATTTGAACATCACCATTTTGCACCCCATTCCCGGTAACTCTAGCATTTTCAGGGATATAAAATTGAGTAGCATCGTTACCCACGTTGGTAATAATATAGCTATAATACACTGTGTTTCCAGCAGATACAGTGCCGCTAATACTACCCGGTGTTACCGTGATTCCGGCCACTTCACCAACCGTAATCTTGACGATGTTAGATTCGGCATCAACACTATCATTACTGAGTGTATCTACATAGGTTCCAGTGGCTTGGTTTTCAATAGTAGTGCCTGCTACTGGTGTTGCCAAACTTGGTAACGCCAGCCAACCAAAACCACCACTTAGTAAAGCAAATAGTAGGGCTGAATTTAGTTTGGGATGAAAAAAAGAATGTTTGGTAACAGCAAGCTTTTTTTGACGAGAAGCTGAAAGAAGATGAAGAAAAGACATGACGGATGAGGGTGCCAGAAGCTAAAGTGAGTCAAAACAAGATCTAGATACTATTTAAATTTCAAAATTATGGATTGATCCTTGTAGTAAAGCGAATAAATCCATAAGAATTATTTGTTCCGGCCACTTTGGCATTTGGTAGTGTGGGTAAAGCAGGACTGTTCGTACCAGTGATATCTACAATTGCTGTCCCGTTGTTATTTTCCACTGAGAAATTGCACGAGCTTGGCAATATTCCATTTGCAGCTACTACTTGACCTCGATCGCCATCACTAGCTGCCGAAAGTATTTGGATTGCTCCTGTACCAATTTTCATTTCCAAATCATGGCTATTAGTACCTGCGGGTAAAAACGTTTGGTTTGGTCGTAAAACATCACATATTCTTACGTTATCGGCGTTAGAGCCACCAGCATTTAAGAAGTAGATGGTGTACTCTACCGTGTCTCCAGGTTTAACATCGGTGCGAGCAATGTCACCCGTTAAATACCCGGCTGGCCATTTGGGATCATCATCGTCTGTTCCATATGCTGCCGAAGTATCGTTGGCATAGGTGTTGATAGCCACGCCATTAATGGCTGTAATTCTTTTGACAAACAAGACCTTGGCCGGAGTAAAGCCAGCATTCTCGCTAAACTCTGAAGTGTTGTTAGTACTAGTATTAATCGCAATTGCCGTGATGGTATCGCTACCACTTAGCTGGGCTGAAGTAGCAATGACTTGATCAGTAAATGTTCCACCGGTCACTCCAGATAGCTTGCCTAAATAGAATAGTCCTTCACCAGCAGGCTTATTATCAGTGCCATAGTCGTCGTTAGTACTACCATTAGCTGTACCAGTGGCACCGGCCTTGTAAAATTCAATGTCATAAGTACCAGTATTACAATAAGTACCAGATAAAGTCATGTTGTTAACACCGACGGTAGTGGAAGTAATGACTGGTCGAGCCAGGTTGCCGTTAGCACCACCGGAGTTGCTAGCAGTACATCTATCACTATTGGTGCTAACTCCGTTACTACCTAAGTCGATCGCATTGTTAGTATTACCTCCAAACTCATTTTGAGTGATTTTAATGCCGGTAGAATTTATGCCTCCTTCGGTGACCACTGCTGCCCCAGCTCCTTTGTTGTTAACGATGCTATTAGAGAACACCAAAGAGTTGGTAGAAGCCCCCACCAAAATGCCATCGTGGTCGGCACTGCTGCCGCCGCTACCGTTATTGCTGATGGTATTGTTTTGCACAGTCACACCAGTAGCATGAGATAATTGCAGCCCTTGCTCTAGATTATTGGCAATTAAGTTTTTCTCGATTATGACACCGCTCCAAGCACCAATGCTGGCTCGGGAAAGGTCAATCCCGGCTAGGTAAGTATTGGCTGCGGACTGTCCGTTATGGATAATTTCGTTGTTAGCGATCGAAAGATTGGTTAAAGCACTGGTGCTGGAGCCAGCCGAAACAATTCCACCATAGGCGTTATAGCCAATTAAGTTTTTTTGAATTGTGGTTCTGTTGATAGTGGCGCTACCCGCTAACACAATCCCTGAGCCTAATCCTCGATCGGCACCTAGGTCGCTAAAACTGGTGGCTCCGGTGCCAATTAAGTTTTGGGTAATTAGGGTATTCACCACTTGGTTAGCTCCGCCCACCAAAATATTGCCAGATTGAGAACCATTGCTAGCACTAGTGCCAAAGCCATCGATCGCCAAATTAGTAATAGTAGTGTTGCTCACAGTGCCGGTATTAGAAAAAATACTTAACCCAGTAGCGATTGTGCCGTTGGCGATGCTGCTATCTGGTCTAATTTCTATTTCTGGGCCATTAACTTTAGATATAGAATCACCATTCAATCCTACCGTAGCCCCAGATCCTAAGATCGAGGAATTGGTGTTACCCACGTTAGTGGTTTGGGTGGCACCATCGATGATGGTGTTTGAGTCGGCAATTGCCGGTAATGCAGTTTTGACTAATATTTTAGCCACCCCACCGGTCAGTAAATTAGGCCGACTTTGCAGACCAGGACGTACAGTCCCATCCGAAATCATGAAAATACTGGTTTCGGTACCAGAGGTCAGCCCAGCTTGGGCCAAACCACTGTTGGTCAGAGTATTGCTATTGGTAATAAATTGGCGCAGTGAACCTTGGCCGCTGTCGTTGGTGTTGACGATCGTATCAAAATTGAAGCCGAAATCAATATTACTGGCTCCCACTGCATTAGTAATTCCAGTTATCTGAGCGATCGATTGCACTGCTGTATCTGTTCCAACCACTGCGGCCAGAGTTTGTGATCCGTTATTAGCCAGAGCATCCATTTTACTGGGTGTTTCACCACCTACTCGATCCACCACCGCAGTAGTTGTTGCCCCAGCGGCATTTGTGCGGTAGGTTTGGACGGGTAAAAGTCCACTGGTGGTGCCAGGACGAGAAGACGAAACCGTGCTGTTTACTACTCTCACTTGATAGGTATCCGGTATGGTAAAAGTGAAACTATACTTACCGCCCCCAGCAGTAGTGGTGGTTTGCTTGAAGTTTCCAGCCCCGTCGTAGACTTCAACGGTAGCTCCATCGCGGCCAACAGCCCCGGGAGTAAAAATACCTCGACCGGCTCCCCCACCATAGTTGACATCTTCAAATATGGTGCCAGAAATTTGGAAAGGTACAGGAGGCGGAGGGGCAAAGGCACAAACTGTCCCATCGTTGTATTGTGGGTAGACCGTTATCCCAGAAGGGACAGCGACTGTAGTTGATGAAAAACTAGGATTAGAGATTGTCGTATCGTGGGAAAGTACCCGTTCAGAACTCAGGCTATTAATTACATAAGAATACAGCCGACCATTGGTAGTCATAAACGAATTACCATAATACGGTACAGTACTGCTTACTCCAGTGCCAGAAATCCCATAGGAGGTAGCAGTAACAGTCGTAGTGAAGTTTGCAGGAGGAGTAAATTTATAACCTCTATTGACACCTGAAACTTGTCCGACAATGTATAGTTGACCATCAATCGGACTAATAGAAATATCTGAATCTGGAAATGCCGGTAAACCAGTTACAGTAAAGCTACCTACTTTAGTTCTGAAGCTACTACGTGCTGGGTTTAGATCGATGACATCAATTACATTACTATTGTTTTTACTAATATAAAAGTATCCATTGGCGTCAATTTCTCCACCGATAGGGTTTCCAGAAATAGTCACGGTGGATATCGTTACAGGTATGCCTGATTGACTTATGCGGTACACACTACCATTAGAAACATCTACTCCATACAAAAATCCATCTAATTTATTAAAGCCCAGCGAACTAAGTGTTGTTGGGATACCAGCAGAAGTAGAAATTATTGACTTCACTCCTGTGGCTAAATTTAAAGTATATAGTTGTGTGCTGCTAACACCAGTATTTCCAATACTATAAAAATTCAAAAACGTATTGCTGGGGCAGAGGCTCGCCGTTTGTTGATAATCACCAAAATCTTGATTTATTTGATTGGCATTAGAAACCACCACCTTCAATGAATTAGTAGTAGTAGAAATCCAGTTTGCCGAATCAACTTCTTGAACAAGATAATTTCCATTGATAACTGGGGGGAAAGTGTAATTACCATTAGTATCCGTCGTTTGGGTGCTGATGGCAGCACCATCAGGAATACCATCAGCATTTGCATCAGCAAAAAGTGAAACTTTAATACTGCCAATGCCAGCTTCAGTATTATTTACACTATTATAGTTTACATCGTTATATACTTTCCCCGAAATAGTAAACTTTGCACTGTCATCAATAGCAATAATGGCTTGAGCGACCACAGTAGCTGCATTACCATAAGTATAAGTATCAACAAACTTTTGATCGCCAAAGCTAGTAGCAGTGTAAATGCCCCAGGCATGTTTGCCTTGGGGAGTAGAAGATAATCCACCTAGGGGCAAATTAGACGTGCCCCCAGCTCCTGGTAACTTGGTAATATCATCCCAAAAAACAGTAGTATCGGCAATGCCTGATGGAGTAGCTCTATAGATAGTTAAACCACCGCCACCACTAGTCTCACCATCACCCGAAACAAAGTGATACTCTCCTACCCGCACCTGAATTTGGACATTATAAGTACCCACTGGCAACACATTGCCATTAGCGCCTCTACCCTTCCAGTTAACTGTATTAGTACCAGCATTGGCTGTGCCGAACAAAAAAACATCTCCAGCCTTGAATTGTCCATCGTTGTTAGTATCGATCGCAATAGAATAGTTACCAGCCACATTAGAGTCAAACCTAAAATTCCCTTCATCTTGAATACCAATAGTAACGGAGGGTGAAATAGTATTGTCTATATTGGCATTATCTCGAAAGCTAACATTAGTGATGCTAATAACTCCAGCCGTAGGCTCAGGCGACACAACCGCAGGATAAGACAAATAAACTGGATAAAGCTCTGTCAGACTATTGCCAGCCAAAGGCACACTAAAGCCATTATTAGGAGCATTAACACCTTTATCATTGGCATTAATTTCATAAGTTAGTCCTGCAAATTGATCTAAATCTAACTTCCAAACATAGTTTGTATTAGGAAACCCACCCGGAACCTTCACATAGTAATCACCACTGGCACTGCCAGCAGCTAGAAAGTTGTTAGTATCAGCTCGAAAAGCCCAACTATTGGCGAATAAACGACCACCATTAGCCTGGGGATTGGGGTTGATTGTCATATTGGGTGTTACCGTCACATCAAAACGACGGAACAAAGATCCAGTTGCGTCGTTAGAGATGTCTGGAGCAGTTCTTTGGTTATATAGCCGCACACTATATCTTCCAGATGAAGTGGTTGTATATTTAAACGCATTAGTAAGAGGTGCCGTAAACGGATCATTGCAAAGTACCTTGCCTGCCAACGTAGAATTAGCGGCCAGGTTTTGGGTGGCAACAACAGTTCCACCAGGGCTAAGAATCTCAATTCTGAGGGGGTCAGCATTTTCGCCACCGCAAGCAGAGACATTGATCACCTCGCCTGCATTAACAATATCTACATACAACTCGCGATTTCTAAGAGGAATTAATGGCAGGCCAGAAAATCCATACTCATACAGTCTTTGATTCAAACCAACTTGCGCCGAACCCTCTGCCCAAGCAGTCCCAGTCATTATCCCCAAACTAGCAGCAATTAAACCTAGGCTGCCCAGCCCTTTGGCGATCGAGCCTCTAATCAATAACTTGCAAAGATCAGCCTGCTGCTGCCAATGAGAGTGAGTTAAGCGTTGCTGTTGCTTCTTATTCATGTCAAGATCTTAAACTGCTAGGGGCTGAGGATAAACTGAAACTGTGCGAAGTACCCAATTAAAAATCTCACGTTCTTTATTCAGAAGAAGATTTTGGGATAAAAGTACAAACCGTAGTAGATTGAAAGCCAGCTATTCAAGGCTCTGATTTTACAAAAGTAAAAACACAGGTCTAAATACTGGTCATTATTATGATGCCCAACACATTAGGTGAATTCGTAGTAGAATTACCGAACTATTGAATGATGAAAATACTTAGACTATTATTAGCCCGTAGGCTTTAGCGACTATTTTTCAGCACGTTCGCGGAGCGTCTCTGATAAGAGAATCGAAATCACAGCCCCAACAAAAAAGCCCACCATAAAAGTGGACTTAGACTGATTTTTCCATTTAAACCAAAGAAACTTAAACCTGTTAATTGCAAACAGAAAACACACCTCAACAACTTAGAAACTAAAGATCAAAACCACCAGAAAGAACGCCTTCGGATTAAAGTATGGATATTCACCACTTCCTTCTCATCCCTATCTTGTCATAGGCCATAGCCTAAAACAACCGAAAAACTACCCGATCGACAACCAGATATTGCTAACCCACCAATAATACGCTCAAGTATATTCACTGTGAGTTACCAAATCTCATTCATCCTCAGAACGAAACCGGGCATAACTTCATTGCAGTCGATTAAGTCAGGAGACTCTAAGACTAATGCTTCTTGTCCTGGTCGATAGATTTCAACTTGCCGGTCTTTGGGATTGATCAGTAAGCCCAGCCGTATCCCATTTGATCGATATTCCGTCATCTTTTCTCGCAGAGTTATCAGACTGTCACTTTTAGACCGCAGTTCGATAACAAAATCAGGGACTAGCTGCGGAAAAGTAACCCCAGGTAAAGTTTCAGCGGCTTTTGGTTTCCCAACCCAGGTGACATCTGGCGATCTAACTGCTCCATTTGGTAGAGTAAAACCGCCCGACGAATCAAAAGCTCTGCCCAACTTGGTTTGACGATTCCATGCCCATACCGCCCCAAACAAATCACCATTCATCTCCGAACTTGCCAACGCGACTGGTACCATTGTGCTCAATTCTCCATTAGCTGCTAGCTCTAGTCGTAGGTCTGGGTTATCTTGGCATAGTTGCTCAAACTCTTGGTGCGTAAGACGAAGAGTAATATGACTGATATCTACTAACAGCGGTCTGGTTTCTAGAGATTGCATAATTCTTGGTTAATTATTATTGCCCACTTTTCAGTGTAATCGATCGAGGGCTGCTCTAAATTGGTGTATAAATACTTATGAAAAAGGTTGCGCCTAAATCGATCGACATTCAATCAGCTTAATTCTCTAACCAGCCAAATAGTTCACCGACAGTTAGCTGAAATGACTTGGCAAATTCAGCCATGGGTAACAGATCTTCCTTATTTTCAAACACCGAAATCCCAGGCTGTTGCTCTAGTCCTCCTGAACTATTCGCAAAATAGACAAATACTAGCTCTTCTTCTGGGTCAATTAACCAGCCCATTTGAGTCCCATGACTCAAACAGTGCATGATATTTCGCACAACCTTAGTTTGGCTTTGCTCAGGCGAAAGGATTTCAATTGTCCAATCAGGAGCAAGGGCAAATACATTCGCCACCTTCCCATTATCATCACGAGGGATCTGCTCCCAAGTGAATACAGCAAGATCAGGGACGATGGCACGTCCACCAAAAGTACAGCGCAATTCAGGATAAGCACGAGCGATTTTACCAGGCTTGAGCTTTGCATCGATCGCATTGACAAGATCTCGCTGGATAGTACTATGTCTTCCTTGGGGCATGGGTTTTTGGATTATTTGACCATCGATAAACTCGCTGGCTGGCTTTGTTTCTGGTAACTTTAGGAAAGTTTCGAGATCGATCAATCTAATTTGTGTTTGAAGCATTGCCGCTAAAAGGTGATGGATTAGTAATATTTTACTCCACAAAAGTTAGCATCTTTCAGGGATCTCTACCATCCACTTCAAAATACCTAAAATACGATCAATCGGATTAAGGGGATATTCAGTAACATCGATCGTTAAAACTGTTCCGGTGAGTTTCAAAAACTGCCACATAGTTCCGGTCGTGACACAACCGTAAATATTCGGTACTTCCTCTCCTGCCGCTAAGTTAAACCTTTGTGCAGCAATCATTTCGGCGGCACATACTGCGACACTTTGCTCCGAGGTTTCCTCGGAGCCTTGAGTGGCAGGTTGTCCCCAACCCACATTCAGCTCACCCTTTTTAGCCTCAATGATAATAATTGCTGGAGCCTCAATATTTACTTCGGATTTTGATCGAGTCAACAAAAAATCACAAACTCCATTTAGCCCCGACTCCACATCAAGGCTAAAGTCTGTGCCCGAAAAAAAACTGACCTGCCGATCGAGTAATTCTCGAAATTCAAACAGCAGCGGAGCAATAATAAGTTCCGATCGTACCTTCTCTGTTCCCAATGTAACCGCCAGTGGCGCTGAATTTGATAGAAAAGTAGCCAACCACTCACCAGGAGCAAGTTTCGGCACATCACTAAAAAATGGCTCAGTAATAACCTCAATTTGGAATTGCCTCTTTACTTGAGCAATCGTAAAACTACTATATGGCATAATTATTTGTTTGATTCTCGAAAACAATTTCTTGATAGACATCCTCGATCGGGAAACTAAAAAATTGAGCTTAGATCAAGTGTAAACCCAGGTAAAACATCTTCTCCATCAAGACTATGGCAGGACTGTAAGACTTCTACTGGCTGCCCTAATCTGTAAATTTCCACCTGCTGCTGTTGAGGATTAATCAACCAGCCCAAACGCACCCCATTAGCTTGATACTCCAACATTTTAGCCTGAAGAGTTTTAAGGCTATCTGTCATCGATCGCAGCTCAATCACAAAATCGGGGACGATCGCCGGAAAAGCAACTTTGGCAGAAACATTGGCAAACTTAGATTTTTCGATCCAGGTCACATCCGGCGACAAAACGGCTCCATTGGGCAGCGTAAAGCCACCAGAAGAATCAAAAACCTTACCTAGTTTAGCTTGCCGATTCCAAGTACTAACTTGGGTAGTGAGATCTCCATTGCGCTCTGAGCTTTCCCATCCGGCTGGTACCATGATTATTACTTCTCCGGTGGCTGTTAACTCAAGTCTCATTTGTGGGTTGTCTTGACACAGTTGCTCAAACTCTTGGTGCGTAAGCCGTAGAGTAATATGACTGATATCAACTAACAATGGTCTGGTTTCTAGAGATTGCATAAATATTATTTCTTGCTATTTCCCACCTTTTATTGTAATCCAATGTGAAATATACCCAAAAGCCGAGATAATGACAGGTATGGTACTCCAGTCAAAATAACTCTTTTCACCATGTCACTTCCTACCGTTCTAACCCATTGGTTGCCCACCGTAGCTTACTGGGTACTCCTAGCCATCATGCTGCTGGGCGTAGTCGGAGCTTTTATTCCCGCCATCCCGGGGCCAAGCCTAATTGTCGGCGCGATCGTGGCCGCAGGCTTCATCTATGGTTGGTCACAGGTGACAATACCCTTGGTGGTATCGATCATTGTTTTTGCTTTGTGCTTTGCGATCGAATACCTTGCCGGAGTCCTGGGCGGCCAAAAAGCCGGTGCTAGCCACTGGGGACAAGTCGGAGCCATGATCGGCTTGGGCTTGGGCTTTTTTGGCATGTTGCCTGCTTTACCCGTGGGCGGTCCGATAGTAGGAATCTTTTTTGGTCCCTTTATTGGCGCAGTGGTTGGTGAAATTTTTTACCTGCTGCGCGATAAAAGTTTGTCGGCACTCGATCGGCTGCAAAAATCTCTGCGAGCAGGCATTGGCATTGTGGCTGGTTCGGTAGTGGGCTTAGTAATGCAGGGAATGCTGTCTCTCGGAGCCTTGATTGTATTTCTGGTAGCAACTATCCAACAGCACGGCTGGCCTGCTTAATAGTTTTGGGGAACACCGATCAAGTTAGCCGACTCTAGCAGATAATGTTTGGGGGCTATCTCGGTTTCTTTTGAAGCAATCGCAGATGACCCTGCGCAAATCTATCTATTACTTATCTATTAGGGTGTGAATGAACAATAAACTTTTTCAAGGACTTTTAATTGGATCTTTGCTATTTCAGGGCGCTGTGATTTTAGCGGCTGATGCGGCTCCCAAAAAAACAGAGTCTACCAAACCAGCCACTAAAGCAGAGCCAGGGCAGTTGATAGTTAGCGACACCATAATTAAAGATAGTGGAGTTCGCTATGAGTTGACTTCATGTAAACGTGAAGGCGAAACTCCTGTAGTAGTTTGTCGCTTGTTGCTTACTAATTTAAAGAAAGAAGATTTGGCAGTGTCTTTTAAGTCAGCGGGCACTCGTTTTATCGATAGAGACGGTGAAGAATATAAGGCTAAAAAAGTGAAGATCGGTAGCGTTGATGGTGATGATGCCGAAAATTCACTGATTGCTGGTACTCCAACTAAGGCCGCCATCACCTTTGATGCTCCAGCAGCTAATGTGCTGACGATGAGAGTGATTGCAATCAATCATTCTCCAGGCACCAGTCTGAAGTTCCGTAATATCAAAATTGGTGGCAAGTAGCAACCCATGCAAATCGCTACCTGGAACGTCAATTCGGTGCGCACTCGCCTAGGAATTGTTACCGATTGGCTGCAACGTCAGCCAGTGGATGTGCTCTGTCTCCAAGAAACTAAGGTGATGGATGACCAGTTTCCCCGATCGGCCTTTACTGATCTGGGTTATGAGGTATACATTTCTGGCCAAAAATCTTATAACGGTGTGGCGCTCATTAGCCGCCAGCCTCTCACTAATGTCACGGTGGGGTTTGCTGGAATTTTGGGTGCTGAGCTGGTCGGAGATCTGGACGAGCAAAAAAGAGTAATTTCTGGACAGCTCGGCGATGTGTCGATCGTTAATTTGTACGTGCCCAATGGTAGCGAAGTAGGCAGTGAAAAATATCAGTACAAACTGCGCTGGCTGGAGTTGCTGCGGCAATATCTGGTGGCGCAGTCTGATAAATCGCTCTGTGTATGCGGTGACTTTAATATTGTGTTGGAAGCGATCGATATTCACGCCAAAAAGAAAGATGACCATATTATGTATTCGCCGGTCGAGCGGGCAGCTCTAAAGTCTGCGGTGCTAGACTTGGGCTTAAAAGACGTGTTTCGGCATTTTGTCAGCGAACCCGGCCACTATAGCTGGTGGGACTATCGCCAGGGTGGCTACAGCCGCAATCGGGGCTGGCGGATTGACCATTTGTATCTGAGTCCAGAATTGATCGATCGAGCTACTGGCTGCACGATCGACAAAGCGCCCCGCGAACTAGAGCAGCCCAGCGATCACACGCCGGTAATTGTGGAGATTGAGCAACCTGTGTTAACTTAACGAAAGCCCATACTCCTACCAAGTTCCATGCTGTCTCGTCGCAACTTTTTTTCGGCTGTCTCTGCCGTTTTTTGCAGTGCCGTTCTTCTCAGTTTTTTAAGCTGGTCAAACTTTGTGCCAGCAGCCTATGCCTTGGGTGGTAAGATGCCCATTTTGAACACTCCGGCTCCAAGTTTTTCGCTACCAACCAACACGGGCGACGGCACAGTATCTTTGCGAGATTATCAAGGGAAATGGGTGGTGTTATATTTTTATCCCAAAGATTTCACATCGGGCTGTACTCTAGAAGCTCGGCGTTTTCAGCAAGATATGGGTGAATATGCGAGCAGAAATGCCCAGATTATTGGGGTGAGCGCTGATTCGGTGGATTCCCACGCGAAGTTTTGTGATTCGGAAGGTTTGAAGTTTCCACTGTTAGCCGATGAAGGCGGAAAGGTAAGCAAGTCTTATGGTTCCTGGTTGGGCATTTTTTCGATGCGTCATACTTTTATTATTGCGCCGGATGGTAAACTGAAAGCTACTTTTACCGGTGTGAATCCATCGGTTCATAGCAAAGAAGTATTATCCAAGTTAGATGAACTGAAGTCGGCGTAAGATTTCGGTTTCAAGAGCACAAATGTCTAACCTAATTTTGAATCGTTTGGAGAAATGCCTCGACGGCATCATATTGATCTGCCATACGGGAGTGGAATTCTAGCGATCGCAGATCCAAATTGGGTAACAATTCGCTTTGACGCACCAATTCATAGCCTGTTAATCGCAGCACATAAACGGCAATTACACCATCTTCCCAGAACCAAACTTCTTGAACTCCAATGCGCCGATATATTTCTAGTACATCGATCCCGCCACTGGTTACAGTTATTTCGATCGCCAAATCTGGAACCGATTTGCGTTCTCCTAAGCTATAAGATTCATCAGGCTCCTTGCGTGCGCCGACTGCTCTGAGGCCAAGAGTGGCACTGCCTGATGCGTAAAAACGAATTTTCTTCGCTCGCAGGTATGCTTCGATCAGTTGAGCACAAGTCTTTTTCGGTGTTTCATGATCACCAGACAAAGGAGCCATAATTTCTAGCAATCCATCTAAGTATGTTAGGCGTGCACCTGTTCCAGCCATGTCTTCATCCAGCTTTTGCAGAGTTTCCCACGCTACATCGGAAAGCAGCGCAGTACTGGATTTTAGAGTTGTTTTAGAAGCTGAGACTACCATTAAATTCAACTTTGCAGTGATATTTTTTATCATACCGTATCTTCAAAATTGCTAAGCGAGTCGATAGAATAGCCCTGTTGTTCCAAGCCAACATCTACAGATCCATCGCCAGACAGTGGAGAATTTTGGTATGCTGCCACTATGCAACAAGTAGATTTCACCACCCTCACCGCAGCTTGCCAGGAGCTGTCGATCGATTGGATTCCTTCTCGGTTAGAAACCGTTTACCAATTTGATAAACACACCGTAGCCCTAGGTTTGCGCAATTTTGCTGGTCGGGGCTGGCTGGGCATTTCGTGGCACCCAGAAGCTTCACGGATTGCCATGACTCAGGCTCCACCAAAAATTCCGGATACTTTTACTTTTAGTCAGCAGCTTAAAGCTCAGCTTGGCGGCTTGGCTTTGGTAGCGATCGCACCCATAGCTCCCTGGGAGCGGGTGATGGATTTGCAGTTTGCCCGCAGGCCGGGCGATCCGATCGAGTTTCATTTGTTTGTGGAGGTGATGGGCAAGTATAGTAATGCCACGCTGACCGATGCCGATCGACTAATTATTTCTACTGCTCACCAAGTCAGTGGCAAACAGTCTTCGGTGCGCACGGTGCAGACGGGGCAACCCTATGAGCTGCCGCCGGGAATGCTGAGTGCGATGCCAAAATTGAGTGAGTCGATCGAAGATTGGCAAGAACGAGTGAGTTTGATTCCAGGATTGGTAACGAAGCGGCTAATTGCTAGCTATCGGGGTTTGAGTACGGCTTTGACCAGTGGGCTATTAGTGGCTGCTGGGTTGGCAGTGGATAGCCAAACCAGTGATTTATCTGAAGAGCAATGGCGATCGCTGTTTGCTCAATGGCAGAGTTGGTTGGATTGGGTGGAGGCTGGTGATCGCTGGCAGCCGGTGTGGACAGAGACGGGTTATAGCGTGATGGGTTGGGGCGATCGATCTGCTAAGTCGGTGAATGCTGTGGTGGATGGCTATTTTCAGCAAATTTTAGGTCGATCGAACTTTGGGGCGGTGCGGCAGCAGCTCTTGCAAAAGCTAAAAGTGGTGATCGCTAAGTTAGAAGTGAAAGCCCAGACTTTTCGATCGCGCTTGGCCGAATCGGTGGATGCTGATTTGAGTCGCAGTAAGGCTGATTTATTGATGGCCTATTTGCACCTGTGGCAGCCCGGTATGAAAAAGATTACGCTGGCCGATTTTGAGACGGGGGAGGATGTGTTGATCGTTCTTCAGCCCGAAAAGAACTGTGTTCAAAATGCCCAGGCTTTGTATAAACAATTCCAAAAACTGAAGCGGGCACAGACTATTGTGGTGCCTTTGCTGGCAGCGGTAGATGCAGAGTTGAGCTATTTAGCCCAAGTGGAAAATAGTGTGGGGCAAATAGAAATCTATCAACAGCTTAATGATTTGGAGACTTTAATTGAAATCAAAGAAGAGCTGATTTTAAGTGGTTATATGGCTGCTCCGGCAAATCGATCAAAGCCTTTAGCGGTGACATTACCCCATCGGTTTACTAGTCCCAGTGGCTTTGAGGTGTTAATTGGGCGCAACAATCGCCAGAATGATTTATTGACTTTTAAAACTGCAACCGATTATGACCTGTGGTTCCATGCCCAAGAAATTGCTGGCAGTCATGGTTTACTGCGTTTGCCTGCCGGTGAAGTAGCCCAAGAAGCCGATTTGCAGTACACCGCTAACTTAGTGGCCTACCACAGCCGCAGTCGCCAAAGTGCGGCTGTGCCAGTGGTTTATACTGCGCCCAAGCACGTTTACAAGCCCAAGGGCGCACAGCTAGGGATGGTTATTTATAAGCATGAGCAGATTATTTGGGGGAATCCGCAACTAGTTGTAGCTAAAAAATAAACATGGCAGTTTTGATAAACTGCCATGTTACGCACTGTTTACAATGTATGATTGACCCAGGGAAGTAGAAAGATACACTAAGCCTAAAGACTCTCAAGTTTGCGATATGCTGTAAGAATGCAAACTAGAAGTCTGAAAGACATGAAGAAAATCGTTGTGGGTTTATCGGGAGGCGTAGATAGCTCTGTAGCCGCCGCCCTGCTGTGCGATCGAGGATATGAAGTAATTGGTCTGACCCTGTGGCTAATGAAAGGCAAGGGACAGTGCTGCTCGGAAGGAATGACCGATGCGGCCAAAATTTGTGAGCAGTTAGAAATTGAGCATCACATTGTCGATAGCCGCGAAACTTTTGAAAAATATATTGTGGACTACTTGGTAGAAGGCTATCAAGCGGGCATCACTCCTCTGCCTTGTTCACAGTGCAACAGTGAAGTGAAGTTTGGGCCGATGGTGGCCTATGCGAAGGAAACTTGGGACAGCGATTTTATTGCTACTGGTCACTATGCCCGGATTGATCAGGTTGATAACCGCTATCGTCTGCGGCGGGCAGTGGATTTGACCAAGGATCAATCCTACTTTTTGTATACCCTCACTCAGCCGATGTTGGCATCGACAGTCTTTCCTTTAGGCGAAACCCATAAGACCGAGACACGGGCGATCGCCGACAAAATGGGGCTTTCTACTGCTCAAAAGCCCGAAAGCATGGATTTGTGTCTGGTAGAAAAGCACGGCTCGATGCAGTCTTTCTTAGAAAAATACCTAGAACCGGCTCCTGGCGAAATTGTAAACTGTCAAGGTAAGGTGCTAGGTGAGCATCGCGGCATCCACAACTACACGATCGGGCAACGGCGAGGCATTGGTTTGGCCGCACCGGATCCGCTGTATGTGGTGGCTTTAGATCCTGGTAAAAACCAGGTGGTGGTTGGTTCCCGTGCTGAAACCCATAGCTCAGAATGTATGGTCGATCGAATTAACTGGGTGTCGATCGAGCAACCTATCACTCCCATTAGAGCAGAAGTGCAGGTGCGCTATCGATCGCCTGCTGCTCTAGCCACCGTGATTCCCTTAGAAAACG
>JAYSRP010000040.1:0-3629 GCA_043721015.1 Synechococcales cyanobacterium
GGGTATCTTCCGGGAATTTTTGTAGTGGTAAATTACCACTGGCAGACATTTTATTCATATCCACATAGACCTGACCATCGATTGGTGAGATTCCACCAGACATCACCTGGCGAAAATCTAGGTGGTTTTCTAAAGATTTTTCTGGACTGGGCAAAAACTGCTCGGCGATCGGTGCCCCCAAAGTCAAAAATGCCACCTGATGGGGCAGCCAGCCATGGGTAGCCTGAGTACCACCTAAAGCCGCAGACCAACGAACTACCACCAAATCTTTCAGATTAGCCTTGTCTACTTTGAACTTATAGCGATCGGCCATGGTTTTATCTAAGCTGCTCATGGTTTGATCGGTAGCTGCTGGATCGGTCGATCGAGAGAGCAACAGCATAGACCCCCCAACCGATCCACTCTCGATCTGAGTTTGCGCTGCCGGAGTTTGAGGGACGATCGCCAGGGCAAACTCGCCGCTGCCCCAAGCTAAAATATTGCTATTCAAATCTAATCCAGTACTAGATTTTAGATTATCTTGCAATGCCTGGGGCTGAATTGGAGCCGCTGGATTATGGGCTGCCAAGGGTAAATATTCTGCCCACAGCTTGCCTAAGCTACTGCCAGATAGCAACAACATGGTACTAGCCGGTACTTGGGCAGCAAATCCGGGGCTGCGTTTGCTAGGGACTAATTTTTTATTGCTCCACACTACTCCTTTGGCCGCTAGCACCTGATCTTTGGTGGAGATATTCATCAACATAGCCTGAGAAGTCAGCTTTGCTTTGCTCCCCATGGCTGCTGGCAGATTGACGTAAACCTGGGCGATCGAGTCACCGCCAATGGCCTTATTCATCTGGGCATAGGCTGGTAATGTGGCCAAATTTTGGCCTTTTTGAGCGGCAATTGCCTGTTCGATCGCGGCTTTACTGCCGATCGCCAAAAACTTCTCATCTTTGCTCGCCATTACCGCTCTAGATTCTTTGGCCGTCTCCCAAACCGTGACTCCCTGATATTGACGTTGGCTACCCGGTTGGGCTGGCAGGTTATTCCGAATCGAAAATAAGGCCAAATTATCACCAGTCGATAACCGCGCCCAGTAAATTTCTCTGCCCAGCCAGGGAGGAATGCTTTTGAGTAAATTGGTATCGCCTAAAGTTTCTTTAGACCACTTAGCTAACTCTCGCTCTAAGATCGATCGACTAGCTGGAGTTCCCAGATCTTTAAGATGCAGCCAGTCTGATCGATCGATCGCCACTTGGGCAGCCATGGTACTGTTGGCTGGTAACAAACTCATGCCATTTAGCTTGCTCACCGGAGGAGTCATAGCCATGTAACCGCCAGTAGCTGTGGCTGCAACCGCGATCGGGGCAACAAATAGCCACCAAGAAAGGCGGCGACGGGGTTTGAGATAGAAAGGGGTCAAATCCCCAGAAATTGGCTCTTGCATAGCCACCATCCTACTAGAAGTTTTGACTATTTTAATCGCCTGAGTCGATATACTATTTTGATCACCAAAGGTGCAAACAAAGCTATCGCCTCCGCCGATACCAAGTTGACCCAGCGACCAAAAAAGCCACCAAAGTCGAAGCAATAGTCAAATGCCATAAGTCGCCCCGCCGTAGATCAGTCAGACCATCACCCATCAAAATAAACGGCAGTAGTCCCGGCGTAGTCCCAATCACTGTGCCTAACAAATAATCCTTAAATTTTACGCCACTCACTCCTGCCCCAAAATTTACCAAACCATAGGGCAATAGCGGTAATAAACGCACTGCAATCATATAAAACAAGCCGCCTTCAGCAATTTCTCGATCGAGCTGCTGCCAGCGACCACTAAAACGCTGCTGAACAAAGCTACGGCCTAAAGTGCGACTAAACCAAAAACAGAGAATCGCTGCCAAGATTGCCCCGATCGTCGTCCAGACTGTGCCCCAGTACACTCCAAATACCGCGCCACCCACTAAGTTTAAGGGAGTAGAAGGCAGCAAGAAAAATGTGGCGATCACATAGACCAACACATACAACAACGGTGCCCACCAGCCATGTTGAGTTAGCCAATGAGCCAAAGTACGTCGATCGATTCCACCCAACGAATAGGCAGCCGCAATGGTTAGCCCCAGACAGACTAAGGTTAACCCTAAAACTAGCGTCCTAGCTTTTAGCACAACTTATTTGTTAGGACTACTAGGAGGAATGGTATTGGGGACAACCGGCGGAGTGGGCACCGCCACTGGACTAATCGTCGCTGCCGGGTTAGGACTGATGCCGCCGGGAGCAATTGGTGGCAGCGAGTTAATGGTCAAGGTATAGGCTGCTGTAGATACCCCATCCGGTAACTTCACCTTCACGATATATTCACCAGCTACCAAAATAGTGCCATTCCACTCCACAACTTCGGTGGACCGAAAATCTACCGGCTGACTGTTGGGAGCCACAATGCTCATCTTCACTCCACCATTGATGTTCACTGCCAAAGCTTGATTTTGCTGTAGACCAGTTAAGCGATAGACCATTTCCTGATTAGTCTGGAGGGTTCCTTGGCGAGTAAGTGGTTGACCGGGGCTAACTATAACCTGCTCAGCAGCAAGAACTTGAGGGGCCACAGGAGTAACCGGGGCAGATGTTGCTCCTGGTGGAACAGGCGGTTTATTTGGAGTGGGAGTTTTATCACTAACGATCGGCGGATTGGATGGACTAGGCGGCTTCGAAGGACCGTCACTAAACATTACTTTAAGCATGACAAAAGGAACCAATGCCACCAGACCACCAACACCGGCCAAAATCCAAGGACTGTTTAAAATAGGGCTGCGCTGACGCTGCTTGGGGCTATAGGTGGTGTAGCGATTTGGTGCCTGGCCGCTATTGCCAGTGGTACCGCTGCCCGGAGAGGCATCCAGCGCTGCAATTAGTGCGGGGTTGTCGCCCCCAGATACCAATTCAGCCACTGATCGCAGTGCCTGAGCAACCTCTTTAGCCGATTGATAGCGAGCCGCCGGACGATAGCTCATCATCCGCATCAGCACTTTGGCAAACCAAGGGCTGATCGTGGGCAGCCACTGCTGCCACTTCCAGCTCATGCTGGACTTGTCGATTAGGCTTTCTGGCTTGCGCCCAGTCATCATGACTACGGTGGTGACAGCTAAGGCATACAAATCACTGTTGGCATAAGCCTCACCGGTTTGCAACTGCTCATTGGGGGCATAGCCTGCTTTGCCGACTGTGGTGCCCTGTTCACCCACATCACCTTCGGCTTCGAGGTTCTTTACTCCGGCTTTAACCACGCCAAAATCAATGAGGATGGGCAGCTTATCACTTTCGCGGCAAATAATGTTGTCGGGAGAAATATCTCGATGAATGATGCCTTGAGCGTGAATATTTTCCAATACTGGCAACATGTTCTGCAAAAAGGTAATGGCTTCTTGCTCAGTAAAGGTGCGTGATTCTCGAATTCTTTCACCCAAAATTTTGGCGTAGGTCTTACCTTCAGCGTACTCTTGAATCAAAAATAGCCGTTTTGCTTCTTCAAAGTTGGCACGGAAGCGGGGAATTTGGGGATGATTAATGGCATATAGTGCCTCGGCTTCTCGTTTAAAAAGTTCTCGGGCTTTCCGCAGAGAATCGCGCCCCCGTTCGTTAGGAGTAAA
>JAYSRP010000041.1:0-7431 GCA_043721015.1 Synechococcales cyanobacterium
ATGGTGCTGGCATCGTTGCTGATGGCTATGGATGGGTTGTTTTTGGTGGATTCACGCTATGCCTTGAACAATGTTTTTTTAGTGCTGTTTGGTATTTTAGGTCAATTGTTATTGCTGTTAGCGCTGAATCGGAAGAGCTGGTGGAGAGCTTTATACCTGCTGGGATCTGGAGTGTTTTTTGGGCTGTCGATCGCCTGTAAGTGGAATGGCTTATGGTTTTTGCTGGGTATTTGGCTATTGCTGGGACTAATTGTTGCTCATCAGATTTTTACCGGTAGACAGACAACCGCTATTCCGGTCAAGGGGCAGTCTTCAGTACTAGTTAAGCTTAGCACCCTTAAATTTTGGGAGATTGGCTTATTTCTGCTGCTGGTTCCGGCTGTAACCTACGCACTGTCTTGGATTCCACATTTATTGCAAAACCCTAAACCTGATTTTTTGGCCATGCAAACAGAGATTTTGTTTTATCATAGTAAAATTGGCAATGGTAAAGAAGTGCATCCATACTGTGCTAACTGGTATACCTGGCCATTGATGATGCGACCATTGGCTTATTATTACGAAATCGTGAAAAGCCCAACTGGCCAGGATTTAGATAAAATCTATGATGTCCACGCCCTCGGTAATCCTCTGTTGTGGTGGCTGGCTTTTGGTTCTATGACGGTGATGGCTTGGCGCTTTTTTAAGTCTTGTGTAGGCTGGGGGATGCGCTGGAACCTAAATGAGCCGACTGTGGCGCTGCCGATCTTCTTTTTGGCTAACTATGGAGCCAATCTATTTCCCTGGATTCCAGTAACCCGCTGCGTCTATATTTATCACTATATGGGTTCTTTGGTATTTGCTATTATCGGTTTGGCTTGGTTCATCGATCGATGGCTGCACGGAAATAGTACCCGCTGGCGTAACCTGGGTATTGTAGCAATTTTCTCGATCGCCGCTAGCTTTGCTTGGTGGATGCCAATTTATTTAGGGATACCACTCAGTCAAAATGAGTTAGCCATGCGCATGATTTTCACCCCAGAACTCTGGCGTAGAATTGGGGAGATGTGGAACTGGATTTAGCTTAATCGCTACTAGACGACCCACTGTCAGAGCTAGAGCTGGACGAACTATCGGAGCTGTATGAAGACGAGCTGGACGAAGACGGGCTAGATGAACTATCAGAGCTATGAGACTCAGTAGAGTAAGTCGTATATTCTTCGGAAGAACTACTGTAATAAGCAGAGTCTTCTTCTATCCAGCCATCTTCGGCACCAAAGCTATTTTGGGACTGAGAGTCAGATCGCTTTAACGACATACCCAGAAACTCCTTGATATTGTTAATGGCAGTTAACTCATTACGCGGATCACGAGTGGCATAGTCAGTCAAGAAAAAGCTGGGACTACCAGATTGATGAATTAAAATTCGATCGTCGGCTACTTTTAGGCTACCACTGAGATCAATATTCTGGATGTTGGCCAGTTCACAAACTTCTTGACGACCTTTAACCAGGCCAAAAAATCTCGATAGTTGCACCGTGCAGCGTTCAGTATCTCGATCGAACGACACTACCGAAGTCTTCCGCAACAAGAAAGCACCCAAAATTGCTACTAATCCAGTTAGACCGAAACCCGTCATCCAAGATTTATCGCTTTCGGTTAGCTCAATAAACTTAGAGTTAGGATCTTCGAAAAACCAAGCCAGCTTGCCAGCAGCTTCATCCCTGGCTTCAAATTCACCCTGTAAGCCGAGATTCAGCTCCCCATTTTTGGTAATTAATACCATCTGGGCACTAGGCTCCTCGCTAGTATTGTCCGTCGCCACTACATCTACTTTGGTGACAGCATCGATCGGGATAGTCCTTTTAGATGTGTCAGAAGTAAGTTCATTATTGAGTTGACACTGACCACTAGCTCGACTGCAAGTAAGAGTCGATGATTGACCTAGCAGCGACAGCAGCAGAAACAAACTTACCGTTGGCCACATAATAAAATGTCCATACCAGGGCATCCAGTTGGTTTGCTTCAGTTTGAGTAAGCGGGAGGTTTTTTGAACAACTTTCATTTTTTGGTTATCCTTTTGCTTGATACCGTCGTTCTACCTCTGTCCAATTCACCACATTCCACCAAGCTTTTAGGTACTCAGGGCGTTTGTTTTGGTAGGTCAGATAATAGGCGTGTTCCCATACATCATTCCCTAATAGCGGATATTCACCCACCATAATTGGACTATCTTGATTGGGGAAACTTGCTACTTTAAGTTTGCCAGATTTTTCCCGAGACAGCCAGACCCAACCGCTGCCAAATCTTTTCGCTCCAGCCTCATTAAAGGCTGCTTGAAAAGCCGCAAAACTACCAAAGGTTTTGATAATGTCTTTAGCCAGTTCGCCTTTGGGTTCACCACCTGCTTTGGGTGCCATCATCTGCCAGAACATCGAGTGGTTAGCATGGCCGCCGCCGTTATTGCGGACAGTAGTGCGGATATCGGCGGGAATGCTTTCGAGGTTTTGTAATAAATATTCGATCGACTTGCCTTGTAGCTGAGGGTATTTGGCCACAGCATCATTCAGGTTTTTCACATAGGCCGCATGGTGCTTATCGTGATGAATTTCCATGGTGCGCTTATCAATAAACGGCTCTAAGGCGTTGAAAGCATAGGGTAGAGGGGGTAGCGTAAACTGCGATACTGCTGGTTTACCTGAAACATCAGCTCCATTTGCATCGGAACCAAAACTGGCTGCCCCTAGACTAGCTGTGCCTAAAAGCCCTAACCCATATAAAAATTGACGACGCTGCATATAAAAACTCAGTTCTCTTGGCGAGACGCTCGATGAACAAACAATCTGGCTATACAATAGCATCCAGGTTTTAATATTGGCTGAGATTATATGTTGGTAAGCAAAAGTACTTCACAAAATTTTGTATATCACCCCCCCCAAAATGCCTGCAATGCAAAGCGAATTTTGCTTAAACCAAACTTGGGATACCCTAAAGTGGCACCAGTGACTGTCAGCATCGGAGTTTTACGCGCAGTATTGGCGGGGTTGCGCCAAGCCAGTCCGCAAGCCGAAATTTTGATTGTGGAAGGAGTTTGTTCGGCAGTGAGTTTGGCGGATATTGCCGGTCGTTTAGGTATCTATCAGCTCTTGGATGAAAACACGAAACTGCTAGATGCTGATGAACTGCCGGTGATCGAATATCCCAACACATCTAAAAAACCAGTGCGATTTCAGCAGATGTGGGCACCAGCACTGTTACAGGAAGTAGATTGTCGAATCAGTTTGGGCACTTTGAAGCGCACTAATCTGAAAGGTGAAACCCTGATTTCGGCCTCTTTGAAAAATCTTTATGGTTTGTTTCCGAGGGAGAAGTACAAAGCGCGCAGCAGTAATTCGCGGGGACAATTACATCGCCCTAGCGTCCCCGCAATTTTGGAGGATGTGTATTTTTCGATCGGCCACCTCTTTGATGGAGCAGTGGTTGATGCCGATTTACGCTTGATCAGCCGCGATTGGCAGCCCGATAAGGGTGATACGGTGCAGTCAGGACAGGTTTTTTGGGGGAATAGCTTGTTGGAAGTTGATCGATTTGCCTGCGAAAACGTGGGGGAGACTGTACCCAGCTACATCACAGCAATTTCGGCTCAATTGGGTGTACCCCAATAGTCTGGATAGACCCGATCGGGATACGATGAGTGCTAAATTGTGCTCTGCCCCATTTCATTTGCTATTGAATCTGCATGGATAACGCTGCTCGGATCGGAATTTTGTGCTTAGCCTACATTGTGGGCTTGGCGGTGAGTTCTTATTCTTGGGGAAGCTGGGCGGTTGCAGGGCTAGCATTGGGTGGTTTGTCTGTAGCTGCCTGGTATCGCAGTCGCAAAAAGCGACTAAAGTTGGCTTTTTCTTGGCCTTGGCGAATTGCTCTGGTGCTGGTGTTGATACTAGGCAGCTTGTATGGTCAAATGCGCGTGCCCCATTTAGCCAGCCAAGATATTAGCATTTTTGTAAACTCGATCGAAGGCCGGGGCACCAAACAGTTTTCTACGGTGCGGGGAATCGTCGATAGCTATCCCCAGGCTACTCGCAGCGATCGGGCACAGTTTTGGCTACAAGTTAATCAGCTCAATCAAATCCAAGGCGATGATCCGAGTCCGGCTAGTATCCGCAATGTGGATGGGCGACTGTATGTGACCGCGCCGCTAATTAGCGCCACGGGCTTAAAGCCGGGAGTACAGGTGATAGTAACTGGAACTCTGTATAAACCTCAGCCCGCTTTGAATCCAGGGGGCTTGAATTTTGAAAATTACTTGGCTCGATCGGGCAGCTTTGCAGGGATGCGGGCGAATCAGCTTTTTTTGACTGACGAAGAGCAAATTCGCACTTGGGATTTGGCGAAGATTCGGCAGCGGATTGTGGCGGCGCAGGTGCGCTGGTTGGATGTGCCGATCGGGCCACTGGTCAGCGCTATGGCTCTGGGCAATGAGGCCGTAGATTTACCCTTCGATGTAAAAGATGTCTTTGTGCGGGTGGGCTTGGCACATGCTCTAGCGGCTTCGGGTTTTCAGGTGTCTTTGATCGTGGCGGCGATCATTAGTTTTACCAAGCGATATCTGGCCAAGAAGTGGCAGTTTGGTCTGGGGCTGGTAGGAATTTTGGCTTTCGTGGCAATGGCGGGGCCACAGCCTTCGGTGTTGCGGGCGGCGGTGATGGGAATCGCGGTATTAGTAGGAATGTTACTGGTACGACAGTTGCGACCCTTAAATTCGCTGTTGTTAGCAGCCGTGGTGCTATTGGTAATTGAGCCAGTATGGATTTGGGATGTGGGTTTTCAGCTCAGTTTTTTGGCGACTTTGGGCTTGGTAGTGAGCGCTACGCCGATTCAAAAAAGATTGGATTTTTTGCCGCCGGTATTAGCTGACGCGATCGCGGTGCCTTTGGCGGCGACGATTTGGACGTTGCCAATTCAGCTTTGGACTTTTAAGGTGGTTCCCCTTTACTCTTTGCCTGCGAATGTGATTGCGGCTCCTTTTATTACTTTGATTAGCATTGGTGGGATGGTTAGCGCTTTAGCGGCGACTGTTTTCCCGCTGGCGGGTAGTGCAGTGGCTTGGTTGTTGTTGTATCCCACCAAATTATTGCTGGCGATCGTGGAGTTATTTGCCAGTTTGCCCGGTTCAAATATCGCAGTAGGTAGCATTCGCCTGTGGCAATTATTGTTTTTATACGCCGCTATTTTCTTGGTGTGGCAGCTTCCTTGGTGGCAAAAGCGCTGGCCGCTGGTTGTGGCAGTGTCTGTGCTGCTCATTGCCATTCCTTTAGCAGTGGTCAAGGGTCAGGAGTTTAAGATTACGGCTTTGGCCGCGCGGGAAGAAAGAATTTTGGTGATTCAAAAAAATTACCAAACGGCGTTGATTGACACTGGGGATAGTAATACTGCCCGTTTTACGGTGTTGCCGTTTTTAACTAATGAAGCGGTCAATGGATTGGAGCAAGCAATCACGTTGCAAATTAGTAAGTCTAATGCTTCAGGTGCCAATAGTGGGGGCACTGAGGGTGTTAGTGGCTCGATCGATGCCACAACCAAAGGTTGGCAAACTCTCAACAATAATTTGGCTATTAACAAGCTCTATCATCCCCCTCAACAACCGCTGAAAATTCCGGGACTAAACATATCCCCATTGGGCAAGGCTCAAGATTTGTTGGGGGGCAAAAGCAATTTACTGTTCGCCGATCCACCGTTACTTGATCTAGAAATTGGTGGACAGCACTGGTTAATTGGGGGCGATATTCAAATCGATCAACAGCGCGAGTTAGCGATGCCCGACAAGCTGCAACCAGTACAAGCGATCTATTGGTCGGGTGGAGTGCTGACAGATACCTTCATTAAAGCTATTCGTCCCCAGGTGGCGATCGCGGCCACTTTAACTCCTAACCCAGAAACTATTCAGCATCTAGAAAAGCTGGGCACTAAGGTTTTTATTACCGGTCGAGATGGGGCGGTGCAGTGGACTGCGGGACAAGGTTTTCAGGCTCTATTGGGGTCAGATTAAAATATGCTTATGGCCAATTCCCTATTTGATGGTGGTACAATTGATGGCATTCCTAGTGGCATTATAAAAGTTCTTATGAAGATTTCTGTTTCACTACCGCAGGAGTTGGTTACGTATATTGATAACCAGGTAGATAATCGCAGCAAATTAATAGAGTCGCTACTCCTTAGTTGGCAAAAAAGACAGCAGCAAGATTTGATGGTTGCGGCCTGTTTGGTATTAGATAATCAACAGTCAACGGAGGAAGATGAATGGCAGCAGGCAGCAATTATCGATTGGGAAGCATCTGGCTGGTAAGCTTTGATCCTTCGGTGGGCAGTGAGATTCAGAAAACCCGTCCAGCAATGATTATTTCTGGAACAGTTTTTAATCAACGGCGAAAAATTACTGTTTTGCCAATTACTTCTAGTAGTCCAAATAGTAAGTTATTACCAGTCGTCGTACCGATCGCTCCCAATGCTGAAAATGGCTTGACAACTGATAGTTACATTGTGTGTATTGATCCAATGACTTTTGATAAGCAAAGGTTGATCAGGCAGCTTGGAATACTAGAATCAGCCAAGATCCAGCAGGTACAAGCTATTTTGTGTGCTTATCTAGACTTGGCTTCATCGGCAAGGCAAGAAGCAGATGATTGCAATTGAGTTTTCATGATGTTGAGTTGGTTTCTGATGAAACGGAAATTTTGTCAGCCAGCCAAATTAACGTGCTCAATTTGGCTGGCGTTACGAAGGATGATTGCCAAAAATTTTTCTTTTTCAGGTTGGGGTAAGCAATTGTAGGCAGTCTCGACTAACTCGGCAGTAGCGTTCTCTTCTAGCCATTCTTTGCGGAACGGAATTTCAGGTAATTGCTGTACCGGTGTATCATCAGAAAGAATCGATACAGAGCCTTCATGATGTTCTTCTGCTTCTGATGTTTCTTCAAATAGATGAGGTGCTACCTTTCGTAAGTTTTGCATCATCTCTTCTTCGGTGGCATTTTTAAAGTGGTCAGTTATGACTCGCTCAAATTCTCTAAGATCTATTGGCATGGCTATTACTCATATATAAAAGAAGATTCGATTAGGTCTAAGTTGAAGATCGAGATTTGGACGTGTGTTCGATCGTACATTGCCGAACCCGGAAAAATCGGGTTGCCTTCTACAAACGCACATCGAACTGAGCCAATAGTTTCACTCACAGTATATCTAATTGACTTTTGTGCGAAAGTCTCTATGAGATAGTCAAAGAAAGCACAGTCTAGACGACGTTTACCCGGAATCGCTGGATTTTGAGTGGGTAAGTTTTGTTCTCTCCTTCGGTACACTTCTGTAAGCTCATTATAGCTGTCCAGCCAAAAGTTGGAATTTTCTATGGTGGACATGTCGAGTAAATCAAGGCAGGTGTTGTCTATTCTTA
>JAYSRP010000042.1:0-19323 GCA_043721015.1 Synechococcales cyanobacterium
GTTGGTCGCGCAACTGTTGCAGTTTGCTATCGATCAATTCTAGATCGGGAGCCATGGCTGCGGTCATTTGAGACTTGGTGAGCTTGGCTTTCTGAGCGGCTTCGGTAATATCTTGCACCAGCCGTTCCCGATATTCTTCCATCTCGACAATCACTTCGGCTAGTTCTGCGGCAGTTACTAGCTCAGTTACGGAGTCAGTAGGGTTTTCAATAGATTCTGTCATAATTATTTGCTAAAAAAGTTTTTCCCATTTTAAAGTATTTATGCCGCAGTATTTGCCGCTAGCAGATTTTAATTCTCTAGCAAATCTTCGTTGGGCAAAGGCTGGGCGGGTATTCCTTGCCAGTGGGTGCCAGCAGGTAAAGTTTCACCTTTCATTAATAAAGAGACAGAATGTAGCTGTGAACCCGGTTCCATTTGAGTATCATAAAGGACAATCGAACCATGACCAACTACGCAATTTTTACCGATGCGCAAATTGGACATTTTCATGATGCGGTCTTCAAATAAGTGGGTTTGCAGTCCGCAAAAATAATTTAAAGCCGCCCGATCGTCGATTCTTACCAGATCAAACTCTGTGACATCAGAGGTATCAATAAAAACCCGTTTACCGATTTTGGCACCTAATGCTCGCCAATACCAAGCAAAAAATGGTGTTCCCAGAAAATAATTGGTCAGCCAAGGAGCTGCAATATTTTCATTTAAACCAGTAATTAGTTCACTCCGCCAAACATAGTTATTCCATAGGGGTAAAGATTGCGACTTATAGCGCCCTACCAATAACCACTTGCAGCAGATTACCAAGGCACAGGCTAACAGTCCAATGCCGATCGACCATAAAGGTAAAACTGCAATCAGTTCTTCCAGTGGTAAATCATAACCCTCGTCATCCAAATTGTCCTCTACTAAGTAAATTAGAGTACCAACTGCACCTACCGAAAAAGTCAACGGCATAATAATTCTTAAGAATTCAATACTAAAACGTTGACAAAGCAGCCACGTGGAAGGTTTTAAAGTCAAACTCTGATCAAACTTGTCTTCGTGCAGACGATAGGGCAACCGAAAGGAAGGATTCCCCACCCAATCAGTATCTGCTGGCGAGATTTTGGGGGGCACCGAGAGACAGCCCAACAGGTTATTTTGGACCATCTCGCAACCACCAGGCACCAAGGCGCTATTACCAATAAAGCAATCATCGCCAATACTTACCTGTTGCAAAATCATCTGTCCCAAATACACCCGAGGCGCGCCCAGCGACACATCATCAGCCACGAAAGCATTAGCCCCGATCGAGATCAAATCTGGTGAAAAATTGGCAGCAGTAGAAATTTCGGCTTGTTTACCTATTTTAGTGCCTAACAATCGTAGCCAAGGCGTAGAATACAACGTGCCATAGATTGTATCTAGCCACTCTAAACTCAAGGCCATCAACTGGTCAATCCACCATTTGCGAATATAAAAACTAGTGCGTAACGAATAAATACCCGGTTTTACCCGAGGCAAAAAGATTTTTCTCAAGGCCAACACCTGCAACATAATCAGCGATATTCCAATCAATCCCGCCAGTGGTGCAACCAGTAGACCAGTCCAGTGCCATATATCTAAGGCTTCGATCATTAGAAGCACTCCTGGCAAAACAGCGATGGTGGGCAAAATGCTGAGTAAAATCACTCCCACCGCTTGAATTGCGGCCCGAAAGACTCGACCTCGATTACTACCATAGACGGGTATTTGTGGTGTGACTATTTCCTGCAACCGCGCAGGAGAGCCATGCCAGCGCTGCTGCTGGGGAATTACTGTATTGGTCAGCAGCAGCGACATATCTTCTAAATGACTATCATGCTCCATGAGGCTATTGAGTTCTAAAGAAGCCCGGACTCCCACAAAGCATCGATCGCCAATTTCGATTTTGCCTAAATGTAAATAACCGTTTTTGACCTCATAGCCTAACAAACGAGCATCTGCCCCCAAGCTAGTATCGTTACCAATAGTTAGTAAATCATAAGTTCCTACCTCATCGGTGCCGAAGTAGCAGCTTTTGCCGATTTGCGCCCCCATTAAGCGGTAATGCCAACCTAAAAATGGCGTGCCAATCAACGGCCACAGAGGCACGAGCTGTTGCAATAATCTGGCTAGCCACCACCGGAAATAGTAAAAACCCCACAAGGGATAGCTGCCTGCCCGGTATTTGCCAATCAGTAACCACTTACTAACTACGGAAATTCCTAGCATTATAGGGTACAGGGCAGCGATCGTGCCGAAGAATACTGGGATTGCTCTGATTGGCTCATCTTGAAAATAGCGATAGCTTAATAGTGGTAATACTAAATTTATCGAAAAAATTAGTTGGGCTAAATATACGCCGCCCAATTGACAAATTGCTGTAGACCAAAACTGCCAACCAACTTTGGGGTGAGGCTTAATTGCACGGGCTAGGGGAACGATCACTGTGGCTAAATGCTGGGCAAGCAGGGCGATCGAAGGGCAGTGATATACGTCAGCCACCGAGACATATTGCAACTGCGGATCGGTGCGTAGCTCTGAGACCATGCTGGCTACTAGTAAAGAGTGGCCACCTAAATCGAAGAAGTTGTCATCGATCGAAACCTGGGTGTTAAATAACTTTGACCAGATCTGTACTAACTTAGCTTCTAAAGGAGTACTTGGTTCTCGTAGATCGGTTCTGGCGGCCTCGGCCATCGGGATCGGATCTGGTAACAGTTTGCGGTTAACCTTCCCACTGGCTAAGCGCGGAATCTCGGTGGCCTGGAGCTGATGGAAACAGGTGGGCATCATAAACCCTGGCAGTCGCTGGCGCAGGTGATCACGGGTCGCTGCTAAGTCCACAGTTTCTTCACCAAGTGTCAGGTAAGCAATCAACGCCTCCACTCCATCAGCTCCCGGTTTGATCGCTACCACCGCAATCTGGATGCCGGGGCACTGCATTAACACCGACTCAATTTCGGATAACTCTACCCGGAAGCCTCGTAGCTTTACTTGGTCGTCAGCGCGCCCCAGAAACTGGATTTCGCTGTTGACCCAAGCCCCCAAGTCACCACTGGCATATAGGCGGCATTGCAAAGTTGGGTGCTGAATAAATTTTTCGGCAGTTAGCTCTGGCCGATTGACATAGCCCCGCGCCAGACAGTCTCCACCAATGAAAATTTGGCCAGTTTCGCCGTCAGCGACCTCTTGCAGATTTTCATCTAGTATATAAACCGTATAACCAGGCAAGGGCTGGCCGATCGTCACTGGTTTTCGAGGATCGCATTCTAAATACGTCGCTACTACCGTTGCTTCCGTTGGTCCATAGGTATTCAAAATCTGTCTATCGGCTCTAAACCAGCGCTGAATTAACTCTGGCTGACAGGCTTCGCCTCCTAAAATCAACAGTCTGACGGTAGGCAGATCTTCCTGCAACATCGAGAGCAGCGTAGGGACACAAGAAAAAACCGTGACTTTCAAACGAGTTAACATTCCGGCTAGTTCACTGCCCGCTCTCACCATCTCGGCAGTCCCCACTACCAACGTTGCTCCGGCGGCAAAAGTCAGCCAAATTTCTTCGATCGAAGCATCAAAAGCGATCGAGAAACCCTGATAAAACCGGTCATCTGATCTGATCCTATAAACATCCTGCGCTGCCCAGACAAAATTCGCTGCATTGCGATGTTCTAGCATTACCCCCTTGGGGCGACCAGTAGAGCCAGAGGTATAAATTATGTAGCAGAGTTCCGTCGGGTCGATTTCGATGCCGGTGGGCGTAGTCGGCTGCTGGGCAATTAGTTGATAATCAAAACAAAAACTAGGACAAGGTAGATTAGGGTGCTTGGTCAGCATAGTAACCGAAGTTAGCAGTAAGGCTACTTCACTATCGCTCAAAATATACTGTACTCGATCGGCTGGATAATCTGGATCCATCGGCACATAAGCTGCTCCAGCCTTCAAAATCCCTAAGATGGCAATGTAAACTTCGATCGATCTTTCCAATAGCAGCCCTACTTTGGCTCCGACCCCAATTCCCTGCGATCCCAAATAGTGAGCGAGCTGATTGGAACGTTGATCTAGCTCTCCGTATGTCATTTGCTGTTTATTACAGACCAAGGCTAGGCGATCAGAATGCTGGGCTTGCTGCTCAAAGTAGGTATGCAGCAGCTTTACAGTAGAAGACTCCTCAGAGCCTCTCTGTGGCTGTTCTAACATTTCTCGACTGGTAGATTGCGGTTGATAACTGACCAAGTTTTTATCTCAAATAAGTAGCCCGATAAAGATAATACAGGAGCAATACAACTTTGGATTGCTTCTGTATATTATTTTCTTTGGTGAGGCTCGCTTGTTTTAAGCTGCTGGATAGCAAACTTTAGTGCCACCTAACCCACAATAACCATTGGGGTTCTTGGCTAAGTATTGCTGGTGGTACTCTTCGGCATAGTAAAAAGTAGGAGCTGGCAAAATCTCGGTGGTGATGGTGCCCATTCCTGCTGTGGATAGAGCTGCTTGATACTTTGCTTGGCTTGCCGCAGCCACAGCTTGCTGATCACCATAGCAATAAATGCCCGATCGATATTGGGTGCCCTTATCATTGCCTTGGCGCATTCCCTGGGTGGGGTTATGGCTTTCCCAGAAGATTTGTAGGAGCTGTTCATAGCTGACTAGCTTAGGATCAAATACCACCAGCACCACTTCGTTGTGACCGGTCATGCCGGTACATACTTCTTGATAGGTGGGGTTGGGCGTAGGGCCAGCAGCATAGCCAACTGCGGTGAGATATACGCCCTCTTGCTGCCAAAATTTGCGCTCTGCTCCCCAAAAACAACCGATGCCAAACATGGCCATTTCCATCCCTGCTGGATAAGGCGGGTTCATGGGGTGATTATTCACATAGTGCTTTGCTGGAGGGGCAATGGCTACCGATCGACCTGGTAACGCTTCGTTAGCAGTAGGGATCGTAGATTTTTTATCTGAGAATATTCCAAACATGGCTAGGAGAGATTAAGTGATTTATTAAAGATAACTGAATTTTCATAAAGATTGCTAGCAGCCTCCAAACTATCTTTCAGGCTATCTTTAAGCTGCTGATAACTATAATTTGGAGCTATTGTTTAAATACATCTGCTCTAAGCATAATTGCTTATCTTTGTTTCAGCCATTTTACTGAGGACAAGAAAAAATCCGTAATTTATATTCCAGGAGTGTATAAGAATAATAACATCTATAAAACTAACTGACATGAAGCACCATACTACTATAACTCTGTCTTGCTTAGTCCTACTCGGGCTTTCATTCGCCACCACTGTTAGACCCGCTCAGGCCGGATTTCTAGATGGAATTACTGATGCTATCCGTGGTGTCAACAATACGGTCAACGGAGTCAGAGATACTCACAAAGATGCTGATGGTGCCTTGAATAACCTCGGCGATTTGGGTAGTATCTTGGGGATCGGCCCAGCGAAGGACAAGGACATTTTTGACACCTACTCCAGATGGTATGGTTCGGTGGATAGTGTTGAAAAAGAAGTCATCAAAGCTTTGATCTCTGATTATGCCGACGAGAAGCAGCTTAGCTTCAGTGGATTCAAGAACTCTCCTCAGTACGCAGCACTGAGTCCCAAAGCTAAATCTCAGGCATCTTCGATATTCTTCAAATTTAAAGGCATTACCGTTGAAACCGACAAACAAAAAGATAAGTTCCTCGCTTTTGCTTTCTGCTTGAGTGGTGGTGGAAAAAATTGTAGATAGTTACCGTACAAACTTTCAATAATGATAGGAGAGATAAATAAATTTATCCCAACTATATTTATGAGGTATTTAGAAATGATAGCCCATCAAATTAATGAATCTTAAACACCTCGCAGTTTCGATTTTATCTGGTTTAACCCTAGTCAGTGCCTCTTTTGCCACTGCCATTCCACCAGCCCACGCTGACTTTTTCAGCGATATTCAAAATACCATCAACAGCGTTAACGGAGCTGTCACTGGTGCCAAAGATGTCCATGGAGCCACCACTAGTGCTTTGACTAACCTGGGTGGTTTAGGTAGCCTCTTAGGTATTGGCCCAAGTGCTCCTTCTACCGACATTTTTGATATCTATGGCAGTTGGTATGGATCAATGTCGCCGTCGGAAAAAGAAGTAGTTAAGGTATTGATATCAGAATATGCTGAAGACCGGCAACCGAGCTTTTCTGAGTTCAAAAAAACGCCCGAGTATAGCTCCTTGAGCACTTCGGCTAAATCTACCGCATCGGCTATTTTCTTTAAGTTCAAAGAAGTCAGTGTCAATGCCGCGCCAGTCAAAGACAAATTTTTAGCTTTTGCCTTCTGTTTGGGTGGCGGATCGACTAAGTGTAAGTAACTAACCCCGATCAATAATCTATCAAAACCGAGCAAAAATAAATTGCCCGGTTTTTTAATCATTGTTGAAACGGGTACGAAAGCTGCCATGTTTCAGCCAATAGTCTTTTAGGTTGGGCCAAGTATTAAACATAGTCGCCTTTACTTGGTATAGATAAACCTGTCGCCGATCGCCAATCCACAGTTTATCGATCGGTTCCACCGAAATCAGTGTCCCACCTAACAACTCTACACATTCAGTGAATCTTTCCACTGCACTATAATCTAAAGTTTCAAACAGAAAAAAGCTGCCATGGCAAATTAGGTGCCGACTGCGGATCCATCCCTGCATTTTTTTTTCTGCATTCAGAGGTAGCATATCTATGACTCATAGGGCAAAGGATATTGTTCTTTTTTCTGGAAGCATAATGGACCGAAGCGTGAACCCCAAATTTGCTCATGTTTTTCCAGATCCATCCCCATATCGATGCTTTGCCAGGTGGTAGCGGTGATTTCTACTTGGCTCACCAGATAGGTCATCTTGCCGTTGTTCTCGATTAAACAATTATTACCTGGCTCCACTCCGCCCCGAAACATTTCACCTTCACGAGTGAAAATCATTGAGCAGTTCACTCGCCTAGTAATTGCAGCCGGTTGGATAGTGGCTAAAATGCTCAGTTCTCGTGCGGCTCCGGCATAGAGCATCGGGTCTTGCAATGCGTAATTTTCAATGTAAATATGATCACCTTGATCAACTAGTAAATGAATTCCTTGCCGATAAGGAGTCCAAAGATCATAGTCGTAGACCTGTTCAGAATAAAACCCGACCCCGCCAAAAAAGTCCCAGGGCAATGGTCGCCACAGCACATGAATATGGGCAAAGTTACTGGGTCGATCGAAAGATTGCTGATAGTTACTAAAATCTCCGGCCATCCAAGTGGCCAAAGTCAGTAAATTTTCACCAATCACACCATTCATATTTGTCGGATCTCTGAGGAAAAAGCAGCCGTTACCACTCCCGAACCAGCCGAGGTTTTAATCAACGAAACTCGACAGCGCACATTTGGCCCGACAAACCAGATTTTTTCTTCCGCTGCTGCTCGATCGTAGGGAGTATTCAATACGAAGGTATCATCATCGGTAAAAAAGTATTCGCCGATCGCAGGCATTTCTTCGGCATAGCCTTGGTCGCGCAATAATTTACCATGTTTAACCGAAGCGGGTACTGGAGCCAAAACACAAGTGCCTTTAACCTTTTGGTCATCATCCCAGTCAGTTTCGCCTTCCCAAGTCATCCGAAAGGGCGCGACGATCAAACTGGGGTCAGTATGATGTAATTCGCACAAGGCCAGGAGTGCAGGGTCATCTAAAGAAATTTCAGCGATTTCGATCAGCGAGTTGATCGCCTCAAAATGGCCAAAGGCCAGGTGATGGGCGCTACGTTGTGACTTCCATTCGCCGATCGACTGCCCCACAAACTCCTGAATATTCATCTATCTTTTTTTCTTTTTGGAATTAGACTGTGTTGCTTTGGACTCTTCCATAGCTAGCTCTTGTTCAGGTTCATGAGGTGCTGGAGCTGATTGAGGAGCCGCTGCCGCCTGAGGTATAACAGGTGCAGTTGCAGTGGTATTTACACTAACAATTTTGCCACCCTGCCGATGAATTTGCTGCATCGTTTGAGACAATCTGCTCAATGGCACCATGATAGTTGTGTGGCCATTGCGCATCGAAACTCCCGCGACCTCTAAAGTAGCCAAGCGGCTGCCATAGGCAGTGGTATCGGTGGATTGAGAAGTTACAGTCATAGTCGCCATGAAATAAATCCTTCTTTTGAGATATTTAAATTATTATCTTAAGCCTATATATCAGGCCAAATCTTAACTTTACAGAAAAATATAAAGACCGAGTGGCCGGGGTGAGCTGTTACTGAGCACCGCCCACCCTTAAAATCGCCCGAGATTTTTAGATCTCAGTGATGCTCAAAATTTTGCCACCAATGCGGTTGATATATTGAATTTGAGGAGTCATTTTACTCGCCGAAACAATATATTCTCTGGTGGTTAGGCGGCGTTGCAGCTTGCCTGGAGTACCAGCCGATACCAAAATCTTCAGGCGCTTTTCAGTGCCAGAACCAATTACGGTGTTAGTAGCAGGTTTGATTTTGTTGGACATATTGCCAGCAATCATTCCTACCAACTGAGAAGACTTGATCGAGCTATCTACTTGCGCCGGACCGCGATCGATTACCGACATCCGGTTGTAGCCAACTTGCTTAAAGTTAGACTCCGAAGACCGACCGCGATAGTAAGGTACGGTGTTTTCGCCAAAGCTGTTTAAATACTCATCGCTATCGATGTAAGAATCTATCTCAGCATCATAGCCTTCGGCAACACAGCAGACGATGTGTAAAGATACTTCTCGCTGATCTTGAGGGGCACGACCCAACAAGTGCAAGAAATTTAGCTCCACAAAACGGTAAGGAGCACAAGCCGCAAAATAGCGCGACTGATAAAACCCAGACTTGGCCACTGCGCGGACAAATTCTCGTACCGAGAGAGTGCCGTTACAAAGCTGTGACTCGGCAGCAGTCAGGCGCTCGCTTTCCATCACATGTGGGTTGCCTAAAACTTGTTTGTAAACAGCTCTAATTACCACCTGAGCATCTTCAGCGGTGCTAGTAGGCCAAAGTTCGAGAACAGAGGATGACATAAAAACTTGCTCCTAATTGTGAGTTTAAAAATAAAGTAAGCCGTAAAGCTGTTTAGTTTAATTCGATCGACAATTGGCGACCCCAAAAGACCGCCAATTAAAAAAAGCTAAACTAATGTGACACTAGCAATTACTCCACCTTGTTGGTGAATGCGCTGGTATTCTTGGGAGAGCTTATCGTAAGGCACCAAGAATACTTGGTTGCTGCGCCGGAACTTAGAAACTCGGTTGACCGCATTAGCACGAATGCTAGTAACTTCAATCCGGTAGACTTTACCACCAGAACTAGCATCTACACCTTGGCGAGAGCGCGAAGTAACGGAGGTATCGCGGAATGATGCCCCAGCAGCAGCCGGAGAAATCACGGCAGTAGCGGTAGAGTTGATAGTCAAAGCGTTAAGCTTAGGACTAGTACCGGCTAAATCACCCTTCAAGCTACTGCTAGAAGCACCCCGCACCAGTTGGAAGTTGTGAGTAAACTGCACCATGGTTTCGCAAGCTTCGGTTTTGTAGCCGCGAATAAAGGGCACAAAGTTTTCGCCAAAAGCGGTTTGATACTCATCGCTGTCGATGAAAGAGTCGATATCCGCAGCTAAACCTTTGGTATCGAGAATAGTACTGTGCATCCGCATTTCTTCTAAGTCGCGGGGGGCACGACCTAATAGGTGGCGGTGAGCCAATTCGATATAGCGGTAACGAGCACAACTAGTGAAGAAGCGAGTCTGGTAAAGATCAGACTTGGCTACTGCCCGCACGAATTCGCGCACGGTCAATTCACCGCGTTTGAACTGCGACTCAGGCACCGCTAAGCGCTCGCTTTCCATGACGTAGGCGTTGCCTAAAACTTGTCTGTAAACAGCATTAATAATAGATGTAATTTCTTCATCTGACCGACCGGGTACCCACTCCATGGGAGGGGTTTCGTCGAACAGGCTGACCCCCAATCGGGAAGCTGGTCCAAAGGACATAAGCGATATCTCCTGTATTTTGCAACGATTTGTTTATATTTTTACCCGTCACTTTCTCGTAAATTTTGCGAGAAAACGGCGGTTTATACGCTTTGCTATGATAGATTCTCTTACAATGGCGCTATCTGAATCATTAAGATTTAGAAAACTTAACGCTAGCGATCCCCGCACTCCTATCCTTAGATCTCATGGCTTCTCCCCAGTTTTCGACTGCTGTCTTGGCTTTGATCGACAAAGCGCGCATTGTGAGCTTTGCGACCTGGACTGAAACCCATACTCCAGAAGCATTACAGCTTTTACAAGCCGCTGACGACGATCGGAGATACCTCACTGACTCTGATTTGGCCGCCATTGATCCAATCAGCTCTGCACCAATCGCCACTTTTTTGCGCGATCATGCCACCGAAATTATCGATGAAGCCAGAGCAGCAGTATTAGCCCAGTTCCCCGGCATCACTGAACCGGGCGGTGGTCTATATCCCCCAGAACGAGCAACGGCTTGCTGGCGAGATTTTTGGCAGTTTTTGCGCTGTGTTACCTACGGAATTGCTGGTCAAAGAGCAGACTATACTAGTTCGATCGGCCTAGACTATATGAATCAGCTCTATCGAGAGTTCCAAGTACCACTGCCTGCGATGGTAGTCGGGCTGCAAGCTCTAAAATCGGCAAGTCTCCGCCGTCTGGAAAATCCAGAATCGGTAGCCTTGTACTTCGATCGATTGATCACTGACTTGCAAAAATTTACATAGGTGTCAGCTCATCGTTTCTTGATATCTTGTTCCATAATGTTATTTAGATACTCTGAATCTGAATGCTAAAAATATGATAGAAACAGCCCAGCCAGATATTATTGTTACCAGTGCCGATGGTGAATATTTGATGGTCGTTGAAGTAAAACTTAACGATGTCAGTAAACGAGCCTATGATCAGCTTCGATCCCAAATGGCATCGGTCGATTGTGCTGTCGGGCTTTTAGTATCTGGTGATCGGATTGTTTTGATGCGCGATTCTCTAGAAAAATACAATGGAGATTCTATTAGTGTTATTGGTGAAGCGAAGCTACCAGATTCGTTACTAAATCCTGTTGACGGTCAATGGAAGGAACCAATTGAGTTTGAATTTCAGGTTCAACGCTGGCTAGAAAATCTTAAACTGACTGCTAGTGTAAAAAATCTACCTAATGACTTACAGGAATTATTTGGTGAATCAATTATTAATTTGCTCCGCCTTGGGGAAGTAAGGTCTGCCGGACCTAGATGGAGTAAGGTTGCAACGTGAAGCCTCAAGCTGTTTTGGTAGAAACCAACTGGGTAGTAGATGTGGTTGCACCGGCACATTTTCAAAACCCCCAGGCTATTAAGTTATTGGAAAGAGCACAGGCTGGTGAGTTTCATTTGTATGTACCAGCGATCTGTTTTTCTGAAGCCCGCGAAACTATTCCACGCCGTTTTAACCCAGGTTCTCAATCTGCAAACTTGCGCAAGTTCGTCAGATGGGCAAAAGCTGAGGGTCGAGTAAATGCTGGGGATGCTGAGGCAGCTTTTCGGGTTTTTGATAAGTTTACGGGTTTAGTGGAAAATGAGTTAACAAAGGTTTCTGCAAAGTTAGATGAATTAAGAAATCAGCCTAACCTTAGTGTTTTTCCACTTTCAGAGAAAATGTTGGAGCTTCAAGTTACCATTGGAGCCATGGATGTTGCTTTAAAGCCCTATGACTTAGCTGTTTTTGCGGCGGTGCTGGTGAAAGCCAAAGAGTTGCGACAGACGGGGTGTAATTGGGTGGGTTTCTGTGAGTTAGACTCTGACTTGCAACCTTGGGATAAATTTGGCGATCGAAAACCAATCTTAAGTGACCTCTATAATGACTCTAGAATATGGGTCTATGGTGATTTTTCACTCCAGGATGTAAACAATCTGCCCAATGATTGGATCCAGCCAAATTCATAGTTAAAACTTTCTATCTTTATTAAATTTATGTCTACAATCAGCCAAGGCCGCATGTTACTTTCACATAATTTCAATATTCAATCAGACAATGTGCCAGCTTTGAGCCGATCGGAGTTCACCAAAATTTTCCAAGCGGGTATAGGGGAAGGCTATCAGTGTCAGGAAGTAGAAAGTCCACACTGGATTGTGGAAGTGTTGTTTGGGGGTGATCGATCGCCCCTCGCAGTTGGTGAGGCGGTAGCGACGGCTTTGGCAGCAGCGAGGAATGGTGATGTAGAAATCTTAGCTTTGGGTGGTTTGAAGTCTACACCGCCTACAAGTAATGCTCCTGGGGCTTTGCAGCCTGGAGAATGGGGGGTGGATGTGGTGGAAACTGCTGATGGAGAGGAGTTTTTGAGGTTGATCGATTGGGCAACTACGGTGAATGGTCGATCGGCAGAGACTTTCTTTGAAGTTCGTCGAGTGGTTAAGGCTGGGTAATGGTATGATGAAGATATCATACTCGGGAGATCAGGACTATGAAGCAAAAAATTGCCATCACGATCGACAAAGAGTTGCTGTCTTTTATTGACTTGCAAGCTCAAGGCAATCGTAGTGATTATCTTAATTCACTGTTGAGTCGAGAGCGGGTGCGAAGTTTGAAAGAAGACATGATTGCGGCTTTGCAAGAGGATTTGCAAGATCCAGAATACTTAGCTGAGATTGCCGAATGGGATAAGTTAGCAGTAGATGGTATTGATGCCTAATGGAACTTTGTCTTACAAACGTGGTGAGATCCGCTGGGTAAAGCTTGATCCTACTGTTGGTGCTGAAATTCAGAAAACTCGTTCTTGTCTAATTATTCAAAATAACACGATGAATCAGTACGGCAAGTTGACCGTTGCTATTCCGTTTCGTCCTGGAGTTAAAAAAGCACCTTATGTTGTCAATGTAGCAGCCAGTATTGTGAATGGTCTTGATCAAGATCGATTTTTAGATGTTGCTCAAATTCGTTCGATAGATGAACAAAGAGTTTTAGGATTAGTCGGGATTTTAGAAGACATTTACTGGGAACAAATCAAGGAATCACTGCTGATAGTCTGTGGGTTTGGCATCTGATGCTACTCCGCTACCGCTACAACTACTTCTGCTGATCGCAGTACTGCTTCGCCTGCTGTAAAACCCCGCCGACTGACTTTGATAACCGATTGGGGTGCTAGATCGGTACGCACTTCGCGGCTGACTGCGGCACAAACATTAAAATCTGCTGGGGTGTTGAGGGGAATATCGATCGCCTTTACACCGCCGCCCGCTAAAGAACCCTCTAATTTATTGACAATCGATCGCAAAGAATTGGGCAGACGCTGCTGAAAGGCGGCTGGTGGTTCGGGGTTTTCGGCTAAATAGCCACAGAGATAATCTAACGCATCGACCACACCTAATAACTCTAAAAACAAACTATTGTTGGTGCTAGCCGTCGCAGATTGTTGCTGTTGTAGCTTGGCTTGCAGCGCTGCATTCTCTTGGATCAAACGATTAAATGAATCGGTAATTTCTGCTCGTTGGCCGGTAGTAATTTGATACATATTTATTAATAAGAAAAGTTTTGCAGACTCTGGCTAAACAAGCGATCGGCAGCCACAATTTCGGTTTCCATGGATTCCCGCGTCAGGCAATCATCCACAGACAAGGATTGAATTGCTCGATCGAGCAGCTCAATCTCAGCGTCTAAAGTATCTAACAAAGTTGGATTGGCTTTTCGGATATCGGTGTGCTTGCGCCAAGTGCCCCACAGATAATCTAACAGCGGGCGATCGGCTGGATCCATCAGCACCTTGCGGGCTTTGGCCAACACATCTGGAGCATATTGCTTGCGCTGCATCGCCTTAGCAAAAGCCTTGAGAATCTCGGCGTTAGTGGCAGTCGGGTCTACTGCCAAAACTTCATAGGGGTGAGGATCAAACATAGTGATTAATAATTATCGTTATTAGCCATAAAGTTCATGAAATCTAGGGCTGTATTGGTGTGCAATAAACTATACCAATATCTAGAAAAAGTTTTTTTATCCGATACATCCCAGAGCAAAATATGGTGTTCATCACATAGCTGATCTACCTTTGATCGCCATTCTGGAGATTTTAGAATTTGTTCTTTGGCTATTTCTAACACCGGGAAAGCCTCTCGCCAGCGAGGAAAGCCGCCGGGTTTGCACTGTAAATAATAGCAGCCCTCGTGATAAGCCACAAACTGCTGGGCAAACTTACTCGCCCCAGTAATGGCCTCAGGATCGATCGTTGGCTTCACCGACATGGCCTGAACTGGGTTTCCTTGTAAACAGGCGATCGCTGCCTGCCACCAGGGAGTATAAAACATCGCCCAAATTTTATCTGGCAATTGTAATGTTTTAATTTGTGATTGAAACAATTCATAGAAGCCTGGAGAAAGAAAAACTCCATGAATTCGCAATCCGCTGGTTGGTGGATTACCCAAATATTTCAGCGCCGTCACATCTCTTTGCCACTGTAACTGCAACTCTTGTTTAGTAGCTTTCTCGGGCAACTGATCGACCATCGTAGAGACCAAATCCCGAATTTGATTAGCGATCACCTGAGAGTTGGGTAGATTAGGATTAGTATTCATACTGGCCGTAAACCAAATTGGCAGCAGCTCTTGCAGCCAGTCTAGCCGATCGGGTTCAGACAAAAAGCGATAGTAGGCGGCCACTGCCCAATCGTGCAAAGTACCTCGGCCACCTTTCTGCAGCCAGCGGCTTTGAGCTAATTGGAACCGACCCGGCCAATCGGCAGGGATCGCGGCGAACTGGGGTTCAATATATTCATTGATCAATCTTTGCAGTAAATCATCGTTATGCGCATCTTCTAAGTGTTCGGTGATTTGTTGCCAAGCTTCTTCTAGCTGCCCATTTTTTAAATAACTTTGAACTAAGCGTAGCAAAGTTAAGCGCAGATTTTGATTTAGTTGATACTGAGCCAGTCCATTGTAATGTGCTGAAAGCTTATCACCCAGATTTTTGCTCAGGCTACGGGCTTCTGTCCAGTTGCGATCGGCAATTGCTAAGGCCGTCAAACGCTGTTGACAGATTTTGTCTAACTTAGGAAACTCTGCCTGAATATTTTGATAGTGATAGCGAGCCGTGGCTATTTCGCCGGTTAGCTCTGCGGCCAGACCCAACCGCAACCATTCTTTGCCCTGCTGTAACCGCTGGATTTCTTTGAGTAACGCTGCCCCTTGACGGTGAGGATAAGTATTTAAGGCTCGACGCACCATTGTCTCAGCACGCTCAAGATCACGACTTCCGAGTTGCTGAGCATTTTGAAGCGTCTGCTGATAGTTGGCAACCACTTGTCGCCAATAAATAACCTGGGGGTCGAGGCGATCGAGCAAGGGACGAATTTGCCATTGTCGCCAGGGCTGTAGCCACAGAGACACCGGCTCTTTCAGGCTAATAATGAGCTGCTTGGCCACATTCAAAGCCCGATCGAACTGGCGATCTGCTGCTAAGTCCTCAGCCTCTAGTAGCAGGTTGCGATCTGCCACAAACCTGCGACCCAATCCAAATAAGGGGGCGGAGCGGAGAGATTCTAGTAATTGATCGAAAGTGTTGGCAGATGTCATAGGAAAAATTTAGCTGCTATCAACCCACCAATAAAGGAGCTGATGATACTTAAGATAACTAATCCTAACCGGTAATCCCAGCCTGTTTTAGCTAGCGGTAAATTTGCCAACAGATGCAAAGTCGCCAAATCAGTTTCGCAGTTGGGGCAGGCAGCAGTGGTAATTTGAGAACGCTGGCAGACCGGACAAGTCAATGGCTCGCTCATCTTTGAATCCCGGTATTGATTGTGGCCGCTGGAGCTTCTTCATCGATCCAGTGGTTGGCTTCAATTTGCTGGGCATACCAAAGCTGCTCGGCGGTAGCTAGGTCATTCATCCGCAGTGCCATCATTAGTTTGTCGTGCTCTTGATCCATCGCTTGGGCTTTAGCTGGTTTTACTTGCCGCACATTGTACCTCGCTATATCCAGGTAGCGCAGGCGCTGCACCCATTCGGGCGTGATCTGATTTTCGCGGGATGCCGCTTCACAGCCCGCCTCCATTTGCGAAGCATCGTCCCTAGATAGCGCCTCCCGAATTTGCAAACCTAACTCATTAAATCGATCGATTTGCTCTGGGGGCATCAAGAAACCATAAACAGTCACCAAATAATTACAATAGCTCGCCCAGTTCTCGGCTTTGCGACGTTCGGTAGTGGAATCGCGCTTTAGTTTACGCAGAGCTTCAGCAGCTCTTTGAAACAGGTCTGGGCGCTCTTTGCCGGTTAATGGATCAATGGTTTGGTTGGCGGTTTCCACGATCGGGGCAATTTGACGATTCAGCTCCTGCATTTCATTCTGATCGAGGCTTTGCTCGTTAGAATCAGCAATGATTTCGGCGATTTGGCGATAAATCTTTTCGTCGGCGCGCCCCCGCGAAAAAGAGCTGCTCACTCGCACGCTGGGATCTTGGCGCAAAAAGGCCGAAAATTGCAGGCTGCTGGTCTGTTCATCTAGTTCTAAAACCACGGTTACTTCGGTGCCCACCGGGTAAAATTTGCCTAGGGATAACCACATTTCTCCGACGGGTTCATCTACTTGATTACTTTCATCGCGGTTAAAGAAAGCAAAGCTAATCAGCCGCTGATCTTCAGCCACTGTCCGGAAAGTCTGCATGCCGCTGTAGGGTAAGGCATCCCCGCGTGAAATCACTTTCTCTAGGCCAGAAGCTAGTTTAATGAAATAGTCCCGAGAAACAGTGCAAACTTTTTCGGTTAGCCCTGCCGCCACGATCGCCGCTCCCTCGGCGATCGCATACATCGGACGAGGATGAATCACCACTCGCTCTGCTCCAAATTCTTGGCGTAACTGCTGCTGTACTAAAGGAATCTGGGCAGAGCCACCCACCAACAGCACCGCATCTACCATGTCGATCGTACAGTTGGCACAGCTTACCGCTTCGTGACAAATTTTGATAGTTTTGTGAATGTAGGGCAGCAGTAACTCGTTGAATTTCTCGACAGTCAGCTCAATATCTAGGTAAATAGGCATCCCGATCGGATCAAACAAAGGAGTTGCAGGCACGATTCGCACAACCGATGTACTGCTGAGGGCAATCTTCGCCCGCTCGACGGCGGCTTTTAAATCTACGGCAAAGCGCAGTTGCAGATCTTCACTCATCCCGGCAATTATTTGGGGTAGATCTGGCAGGTTTTCTTTGATCGCCATCTGTTCGATCGCCCAGTCGGCCAACTGCTGATCGATGTTTTCGCCGCCCAGCCATAAATCTCCGGCTTTGCCTAATTCGGCAAACCAATTTCCACTAGCAGTAATCAGCGAAGCATCAAAGGTGCCGCCGCCAAAGTCGTAGACCAAGATAGTTTTAACTTCACTGTCTTCACCGGGTTTAAACCCATAAGAAATCGCGGCAGCCGTGGGTTCTGCTAACAGTTCACGGGGTTTGATTCCGGCTTTAATGGCGGCCATTTGGGTAGCATGGCGCTGTCGATCGTTGAAGTAGGCCGGGACTGTGATCACTGCCTCGGTGATAGTGGCAGTCTGTCCCTGCTGCTGTTGAAATTCATTGGCGTTGGCGATCACTTTTTTCAGAATTTCGGCAGCGATTTCTTCGGGGGCAAATTCTTTATCGGCCAACTGCACCACCAAACTGTTTTCGGTGCCATGATCGGCGGCGTTAATTTTGTAGGCGCTGTGTTTCATGTGGGTCTGAACGGTGGCATCGCCAATGCCTCGACCCATCAGTCTTTTGATGGTGGTAACGACATTGTGAGGCTCGGCGCGGAGCTGGTTTTGAGCCGCTTGTCCAGCAACTAGGCTGCCATTTTGCCAAGCCACGATCGAAGGAGTCAAATATCGATCGGGCAATTTGTTGTCTGCTGCGGTTACTAGCAACAGTTCACCAAAGCGAAAAGCTGCGACGGAGTTGGTGGTTCCTAGATCAATACCCACTACGCTGCCCATAAAAAATCTCTGCTCCTAATAAAACGTTTATCAACCTTCCTACATAAGTAGTATCGGCTAGGCTACCATATCATTCTGCAACAACCAGCCCTTTCTGGCCACCTATGGAATTCCCAGTCTATCTCACCATCGGAACGCTTAAAATCCATCCCCATCCTGTTTTCGAGAGCCTTGCTTACTTTATTTCTTTGCGTCTCGCCCTGCGTCGCTTCCGTCAAAACCCCGTAGCGCAAGGCAATCGCGGGGTGGTGATTGCAGGTGGCCTCGTCGGCGGCATCTTGGGAGCCAAGATTTTGGCGATTTTCCAGCATCTAAATATTCTGTGGACAGGAGCAGCTCCTTTGCCAATGCTGTTACTTGGAGGCAAGACGATCGTGGGTGCATTGCTCGGCGCGACCTTTGGGGTGGAAATCACCAAGAAAATTCGCAAAATCGACACGGCCACAGGCGATGTGTTTGCCTACCCGCTCATTATTGGCATTGCGATCGGGCGCATCGGCTGCTTTCTCACCGGACTCACCGATCAAACCTATGGCACCCCGACGAATCTGCCTTGGGCAGTGGATTTTGGCGATCATATTCTGCGTCACCCCACCCAGCTCTACGAAATCGTTTTTCTGCTGGGCTTGCTGCTGTATCTGCAATACCGACAAAGGAAACCCATGGAACAGGGCGATCTGTTTCGCTTTTTTATGATTTCCTATCTGGGTTTTCGCTGGGCGATCGATTTCATTAAGCCCGATTTCCACCCTTTGCTGGGTATGAGCGCCATCCAAATCGCCTGTTTACTGGGACTAGTCTATTACCGCCAAGCAATGCGTAGGCTGGTTTAAGGATCCAAAAAGAAGTCCGACTTTTTTATAAGGAGCCGAAATTACGAAAGAAGTCGGACTTCTGATCAAGGGATCATGGTTTGCTAGGATGTCACTACTCTCGTCGAATAGCGCGAACCCATGCCGACTCGTCCCCATCTCTTTTATGGACTCACTAACAGCATTTGCTCCAAGTGCTTGCAAAAAGTCGAAGCCAAAATAATTTTGCGTGATGAAGCCGTTTACCTACTCAAACACTGCTTCACCCACGGCCAAGAAGAAGTCTTAATCGCCGACGATATTGAGTACTACAAACTCACCCAAGAATTTATCAAACCAGGGGACATGCCCCACCGCTTCAACACCCCGATCGAACGCGGCTGCCCCTATGACTGCGGACTCTGCCCCGACCACGAACAGCATAGCTGCGTTACTCTCGTCGAAGTCACCGATCGCTGTAACCTCGATTGCCCAATTTGCTACGCCGACTCAGGAGCCGCTGCTGTCTCTAACCTCACCGATCAGCCCCGCAACCACCGCAGCCT
>JAYSRP010000043.1:0-3599 GCA_043721015.1 Synechococcales cyanobacterium
ATTACTCGTCAGCCTTTGGGAGCCATTAAAGTTGGCGGTAAATGGCTCTCTAGCCCCATTTTAGGGCGGGCAGCTCTGGGCTGGCAAGCAAAGGGCGGCTGGCAGATTGGGCGGCTGAGTTACAGCGAAAAGATCAGCAGCAGCCGTGGTCAAGTGGTAAATAATTTGTTGAATAGTGGCTTGAGTCAAGGTTCGGTGAGCCGCTATTCGATCGATTGGGGCAATACTTATCAACCGCTCACTAATAATGAGTTGATCTTGACTGTTCTGGGCGGCAAGGTGCAGCAGGTTACTAGTGGAGGTGCAGCTAGCGCGGCTGTTAATGTCCCGATTCCTCGATATGGCTATTTGTTAATTGGGCGGGGTGGGGCGTTGGCCGATTGGGCGGTGGGGACAACGGTGCAAATAGCTGCCAACAGTAGTCCTGCCGGGTTCGATCGACTGCCTAATGTGCTGGGGGCAGGCCCTTGGCTGGTGCAGCAGCGGCAGGTGGTGTTAGATGCTCCCGCTGAAAAATTTGGCAGTGGTTTTGGCCCGCAGTCGGTTGCAGCGCGCAGTGCGATTGCGGTGAACGCTCAGGGTAAGCTGTGGTTGGTAAGTGCGCTCGATCGGGTGGGGGGCAAAGGGCCGACTTTGGGTGAATTGGCTAAGATGCTGCAAGAAATGGGGGCAGTGGATGCCTTGAACTTAGATGGAGGCAGTTCTACTAGTTTATTTTTGGGTGGACAGTTGGTGAATCGATCGCCTGCGACTACGGCAAAGGTCAATAGTGGATTGGGGATTTTTCTAAACGTTATAGGAAATTGATGATTACACATGAACCTTTTTTGGTTAAAATTCGGGGGTAGTGACTCAATACCAAACGAGCTATATGCCAGATATTCAACTGCTGCCGGAAATCCCTAGTACTGTTGCTGCAACTGAGTTGCGCCCTTGGGGTTCTTTCACAATTTTAGAAGAAGCCAAGGGCTACAAAATTAAACGAATTGAGGTGAAACCCAATCACCGTCTCAGTCTTCAGATGCATCATCATCGCAGTGAGCATTGGATTGTGGTGTCTGGAACTGCCAAGGTGACTTGTGGAGGTAAGGAAGAAATTTTGAGCTGTAATCAGTCTACTTATGTGCCGCCCTGCACTCTGCATCGGCTAGAAAATCCGGGGGTGATTCCTTTGGTGATGATTGAGGTACAGAATGGTGAATATTTAGGTGAAGATGACATTGTGCGAGTAGAAGATGACTATGCCAGAACCCCATTGACTTAAATTAGTAAAAATTATTTGCTTTTGACTCAACAAAAAACTCTTGATGCAAGGGTTGTTTTGTTGATTTTTTTAGTATCAAATATTACATTTATTAACAGTTGTTTGCATCCAGGAGTCGGGTAGAATGAAGCCTGTTTACCCGCTTCTACTGTCTACCTGATGCCGCCAGACACTATCCATGAACGCTTCAGTGCATTAATTTCTGAGTTGCAGAATCCCAGGTTACTAAGTAACCAAGGGATTGGCAACGAGATTGGGTATTACATTTTTGACTATGACCCTGAGCATGAGTTGATCGTGCAAAAATTTGTTCTAGGGCTACAGCAGAAACTAGCAGCTAGCTCTATCAGTTTTATTGAGGTTGATTTATACCGTGTAATTTTAGATATTCTAGAGGAGCGTGGTTTGCTGCAAAAAGCCTTTGATCTGGAGCAGCGGAAAGGGAATAATGATTTAGCCAAGACGCTGAAATCTGTATTACGCCCTGAGAAGGTCGTGGGCAAAATTCAGGAGTTGGTGAGTGGTCAAAAAGATCTGATCTTAATTACTGGGGTGGGTGCAAGCTGGCCGATCTTACGATCGCATACGGTTTTGAACAATCTGCACTCAGTATTGGATAAGACTCCATTGATCATGTTCTTTCCTGGCTCCTATGATGGTCAGGAGCTAAGGTTATTTAATACCTTTAAAGATGATAATTACTATCGAGCTTTCCCCCTAATTCCCCGCAAGAGTGACCAAATATGAACATTAGAGACTTATTTGAGAAGGATATTCATCGGAATATCAATGGGGTGATTAAGGTTGGGCAGCAGGATAGTGAGAGTATTCGCCAAGAATTAGATGAATATGTGGTGACTCAGGAACTCGATCGCCACTTCAGCACTTTTTTTGATCGATACACAGATTCCCTAGATCAGCCTACGGACAAGATGGGGGTATGGATTTCGGGCTTTTTTGGGTCGGGTAAGTCTCACTTTTTGAAGATTTTGTCTTACCTGTTGGATAACGTTCTTGTAGGGGAACGGAAAGCCATTGAATTTTTTGATGAGAAAAGGATTCATGACCCGCTGTTAAGAGCTAGCATGGCGCGATCGGTAGAAGGTTCTACAGATGTGATTTTGTTCAACATCGACTCGAAAGCCGATGCGAACAGCAAGAACCAGAAGGATAGTATCGTGGGAGTTTTTCAGAAGGTCTTTGATGACCATCTGGGATACTTTGGCACTAATCCAGCGATCGCTGAGTTTGAGCGACAACTTGACCAGAAGGGTCAGTATCAGCTATTCATGCAGGCTTTTGAGGAAACTAGCGGGTTAGTCTGGCAGGAGAATCGAGATGGCTGGCTGTTTCATCAAGATGACATTAGTGCAGCATTGACTGTCAGCACCGGCATGAGCTTGGAGTCAGCGAATCGGCTGGTGGAATCTCTGGAAGCTAGTCATACGAACAGCGTCGAAGATTTTGCCAAAATGGTGAGCAAGTATCTAGATAGCAAGGGATTAAAGCACCGTTTGATATTTATGGTGGATGAGGTGGGTCAGTATATTGGGGATAATCCTGACCTGATGCTGAATTTACAGACGGTTGTGGAAGATTTAGGGATTCACTGTCGGGGTAGAGCTTGGGTGATTGTGACTTCTCAAGAGGCGATCGATGAAATTACCAAGAACAGGATTCGGAGTGGGGATTTCTCGAAGATTGTAGGGCGGTTTAATAAGCCGCTAAGTCTGTCATCAACGAACACTGATGAGGTAATTAAGCTGCGGCTGCTGGATAAAACTGAGGCAGCACGGAGCCAGTTGGAGAGTTTGTATGGTGAGAAGCAAGCGATTCTGAAAAATCAGATTAATTTTACCAATTGTGCTGACTTGCCGGGATACAAGGATGCTAAGGAGTTCCAGTTGGCTTATCCTTTTATTCCTTACCAATTTAATTTGCTGCAATCGGCTTTTACCCAAATTCGGATTATTGGCTCGGCGGGTAAGCATTTAGCTTCTGGGGAGCGATCGCTTTTAGATGCGTTTCAGATTTCGGCGAAGACTGTAGCAGAGCAGCCGATCGGGACGTTGATTCCTTTTCATACTTTTTATAAGGCGATCGAGGGCTTTTTGGATAGCTCGATTAGTCAGGTAGTTAACCAGGCAGCGAAGAATTCCCAGTTACAGGCTTTTGATCTTGATCTGCTGAAGGTTTTGTATATGGTGAAGTATGTCAAGGAAGTGACTACTAGCCCAGATAATCTGACAACGCTTTGTTTGACCAATATTGATCAAGACCGGGTATTGCTAAAGAATCAGGTGCAGGAATCTTTACAGCGCTTAGAGAAGCAGAC
>JAYSRP010000044.1:0-3598 GCA_043721015.1 Synechococcales cyanobacterium
TTCAGCGAGAACAATTTCGGCCTTTGATCGCAAGATTTCGCCAATTTCCCCGATCGCTCTGGCACCATCAATTAAATCCAAGCCGTCCAGGTGGGCGCAGAGCATCACCATATCCGCAGTAGCCGGTGTGGCTTGGGCAACCGCGAAGATCTGCCACAGGTCTAGCTCTAATTGTTGGTGTTGTTTGGGCTGAGGTTTTGATCGCATAGCAAGCAGGGACGAATAGGACACAGACTAGGATGTAGCTCGACTTTACTGGCAAATTTGTTCAGCTCTACGTCAAGCTCGATCGAACAAGCCCGCAATATTTCCGACATCATCCCCACCACCTGATTCGGAGACAGACCCAAGCAGTGCATAGGTTTCACCGTCAACACTTTCTGATTGCCCTGCCAGACTTCAGCGGCGATCGCGTGAACCGGGGCATCCTGGCGCTCTCTGTAGAAGATGATGCTGGCAGAAATGGCGATCGGGTGATCGATCGCTATAATTCCGGGTTGATTCGCTGTAGTTTTCTCAGGATGCTTAGCTCGGCGTTGTTGACTGATGCGTTCCTTGTTTCGCTGGTAGTGTCGGCGGTTGGGGCATCGATCGGCATCCCAGCAGGATTTTATCTGGGCTTCATCGTGACTCAGCTTGGAGCATTGGAAACAGTTGTGGGCGACTTTCTTGGGCATTACCGAATCAAATCAATTGTCTTAGAAGCCAATTCCAGCAAATCGATTGTCTCATTGTGAGCTGGCATCTTTTTTTCAGGAAATGGTAAAAGTTAGATTTGGACCGTTGAAAGTGACGACATACAAATTGAGGATGTCCCGGCCTAAAATTACTTGATTATCTAGAACATCATCGGCAACTGCAAATACCTTTGAATAAATGTAATTATTTTTACTGAAGCCAACTTTTATCAAGTACGGCACCCCAACACTTTCACGGCCAAAGCCTTTGATTCTAATAGTCTGTGTGCCAACCAAAGACCTCACTTGAATCTTATTGATGATTGTGTAGGGAAGAATGGTAACATCCGATCCAGTGTCAACAACTGCAAAATTAGTACTAGTACTAAATAAAGGATTTCCGGGGTTTTCAAAATACAATTCTACAATTGGAATTGCCGCTTTTCCTTCAACTAAAGTATATTGAAAATCAAACATTAACTTTATTCATCTCTGAGACTGATGGAATAAATTTACAAAAAATGGCAGGTCTATCTCGATAAGACAAGTTTTCTGAAATGCGAATCAATAAAGTCATTTCATCTATATCTGAATCAAGAACCAAGCCATTCTCAAAAATAACATATTGACCACCATATTGACTTGTTAATTCTGTTAAACAATCTTTGAATTTTCCTTCTTGATCTTGTGTGTAACTATAGGCATTAGGATCCCAGTATAAATCTTTGACATTGTAGGTAAGTGGTTCGCCTCGACTGTTGAAAGTATGAACTACACCTGGGTCTTCCTTCAAAGTATCAGGCTGCTCATTAATAATTTCGGGGGGGGTTAAAAGAAGTTGTCCATCATCTGTTAAGGCCAGACTGAAATCGGGATTATCGGCACACAGGCGTTCAAATTGTTCGGGTGTGATGTTGAGCTTGGCATTACTGATATCTAAGCGTAATAACTGTGGCTCTTTCAGACTTTTGGCGACTGTCATAAAACCTCCAAACCGCTGCGGGAATTGATTCATGGTTGCTTTTCATTATATCACAGACTGATTCGTTAACCCAATTTTATCGGATGGTAATCGTATCTCTGCAAATGAAGTATTTGTAGAGATTGCAACATAGAGCAAATGTACTTATTCTATGCTGGGGGTAGGTTTGGTGCGCTTTTCTGCCTTGTTTGGACATTGAAGCCCCAAATCTGAGGCTGGGTCGCGCTACAGGATAGCCATCAAAGCCCTGCTGAAAGCTGATTCTATGCCGTATGGGGCGAAAACATTGGAACAGAAAACCGAGTTAAGGATTTTAAAACTGCCTTCAAACTCGCTTCTAGATAAGGTTTGAGCAAATCATTAATTTTCTCGTTCAAGGCTTTCAGGCTGATGTGAGGGAAATTACACGTATCTCGGCCTTAGCTGAAAAGCATGACTAGCAAGGGTTTGAAATGTAAAAGTACAAATTTGGCGCGTTGGGCTATCTCGGCCTGCGGTTAGTTGACCCCCGATTTACCCAAAAAAACCTTATCGAGTAAAACTGTTCACTCCCCCTTTGACAACAGGTTCTTGAAAGCATTGCTATTCCAAAGTTTAAAGCATGTCATAATACCAAATTACACGAATCGTTGTCGTACCCCCATGCAGCAAGCAGAAATATTGTTGAAATTGGTGGCTGAGGCAGAGACAAAATATTGAAATGTGTTAAATTGGACAAACATACCTTTTTAGTTGTGTTTGTTGTTCTGATGTTTATTCCCCCATTTAATGAGCTGGGCTATCTCCCACCGGGAATCTACGACATTTCTTGGCCTGAGCTAATGGAAAGATTTGTGATGAATCCTCAGCGTCAGCGATTAGCAACAGGTCTGGCCGCAGCTCTACGCAAATTAGCGATCGCGGGGTGTCGCAGAGTTGTTGTCGGCGGTAGCTTCGTTACCAGCAAAGAGAACCCCAACGACTTCGATGCTTGGTACGAAAGCTTTGGACTCGATCTTGAGGTTCTTGACCCACTGTTTTTGGAAGATGTTCAATCTCAAATGACCGTGTTTGGTGGGACATTGTTTAGCTTACCGAGTTACGAGGGCTTCTTCCAAACTGACAGAGAAAGCCGACCAAAAGGCGTAATAGTCTTAGATCCAAAGGAAATGATTACCCAGCGAGGAGAACAGCCATGATTCAAAATGAACGCCAGTATCGCATTACCCAAACTAAGCTGAGAGAATTTGAGCAGGAATTGGCCGCCCTTAATACCCAAGACCCCAACATTCACCCTCGGCAAATTATTGGTTGGACAAACAGCTTAAACATAATTATCAGTGAGCTGAAGCAAGAAGTAGCTGAATATGAACAGCTCAAAAGCGGTAATATTTTGACTTTTGCCCTGGGTTCGATCGAAGACCTGCCCACCACGTTAATTAAAGCCAGAATTGCATCTGGTTTAACGCAAAAAGATTTGGCAGAAAAGATCGGTATTCAAGAGCAACAAATTCAGCGATATGAAGCCAATCATTACGGCTCTGCTAGCTTTGATCGACTGCGAACAATAGCCAACGCTTTGAAGGTTGAAATTACTCAAGCTGTGATGCAGCTAGAAGTCCAACCCAAATTTTAGTTTTAATCACGTATAGAAATTGTTCCATCCCTATTAGGAGGCTATGCTGTGAAACCAATCCCTACCATCCAGCTCATCAGAACTCCTGACCCCTCCCTGGTTTCGATCGACCCCATCGCCCCAAGTCCGATAGCTTCGCTTGCGCCAAAGGCGATCGCTAACTCAATCAACACCCATGATCGATCGGAAGCCCTCTGGGAAGAGTTCCTGCGACTTCAGCTCAAACCCCGCACCCGCCAAGAATATGCCAAGGCGATCAATTACTGCTGCCGATCAATGGCTCCACAGCAGTCACCCGCCATTTTCCTCGCAGAGTTCCTGAAA
>JAYSRP010000045.1:0-7381 GCA_043721015.1 Synechococcales cyanobacterium
ATGTTTTTAGCAGTGTATTCAGACATGAAGTTCTCCTACGTTAATATACTTTAGGTTAAATGGAAATGCTTTTCGCTGGCATAAAATCACTATCTTGGAAATAGCATATTCAGCAATAAAGTCGGGTAGTAGCATGAAGATTCACAGAATGCTCATGCTACTATCTGATGTTTTGGTAAATTCAAAGGAAGACTACACCTCAGTTAAAATCAAATACATGAAAATGCTTTAATTTGATATATTTTTGATTTTGCCAAGATCATCTATCAAATCTTTGTATTCTCTTCCGCAGTCACAAAATACTGTGTACTCAACGACTAGATCTGGCTTTAACTTTGGGATAAACCAACCAGTCGTTGGGTCTCCTTGATCAACTGGAGTCGTCAAAAAATCGATGCCGTTAATCTTGGCTTTCCCAAGATTTTCTATGAAAATACTATCCTTGTAAAAATCCTTGAGTACTTTTGCCAAAGCCTGCTTTTTTGGATTTTTTATCATTCTGTAGTTAAGTTGATATAGATACGGATAGAATGAAGTATAATCTACTTTCTTGTCCAAGCTACACTGATAACTCTTGTATTCAGGAGGGGTCATAAAAGTGAATCTTTTTTCACTTTTAATATTAACTAAACGCTCATCTGCTGGGACTTGAACTATAATTCCCAAATCAGCTATTTTCACACTTTTTATTGCTTTTGGCCGTTTGTAAGTACTAGGGAAAGGATTAGGGCATTCCTGTACTTGAGCAGGCTTGCTGGCGGCTGGTCGCATAAGTCCATTGGTAGTTAAAATAGTAACTAGCGCAATGGTAAGTACTCCCGAGAAGATTTTCATGCTTTTAAGTATGATTAATATCATCAATTCATTATCTTGAATGATATTCTACTTTCGTTGAATTAGTCAAGAGTGTTTTTTGTTTTTGTTTGAAAACAAGTCATTGCTCTTAACTAATTCTTTAGATGCATTAATGCAGATATCTTTAAGGCTCTTTGAATACTTGCCTGGGATAAACTTATCTAAGGCAAGTATTCTGACTTTAATATCATTTCCAGTGATCGGAGAATGCTGAATATTTTTTTTGAGTTGTTGGATTACCAAATCAAATTTAGCTTCTCCATAGGCACGACGCTGCATTTCGCCGTCACCTATATTCACTTTCAATTTCAGGGGAATGCTGGCTTCTTTATGGTTGGCATAGGCTGGGTTGATGAAAACACAGGTGCCTGCCGGGAGCTTTAAGATTTCTTCGGGTGAGAACATCTTTTTGGTTTTGTCTTGCTCAGAGACACTGTTGCTGCCGCCGTCTTTGCTGTTCGATCGACTTCGTTGCTTATACCTCACCTCCTCATCTCCTAAGTAATCTGAGAAGTACTTAGCTGATTCGTATTCCCCGGGGTTAAAAATGAATTTGGTGTTACAGCCAGATAAAATTGCCCTAGCTGTTTCCTTGCCATAGGCTTGTTCTAGCTGCGTCATATTCTGATAACCCAAAACTCCACAGAAACCAGCCGATCGACTTTCATTCAGCCAATTGACTAAGTTTGGTAAAGCAATTGTAGGCAGCTCATCCAAAAACACCGCCAGTGGATCTATGCGTTTCTTGGCAATATTGCGCACTACAATCATGTGCATCACTGTAGCCAAAATTGGCCCCACGATATCGCGGCGATTTTGATCCATACCAAAAATGATCATCTGCTTACCTTCTAGATCCAAAGGAATTGTAGACTTGCCGCAGAGACAGGGCAGAATATCGGGTGAGACGAAGTTGGTGAACATTAAGGAGGCGATTGCTGCCACACTGGCTGCCGTTTTCTCCGATTCTCGCATGGACATAAACTGGTCCCAGCTTGTTTTGACCCAAGGGCTGATATCGGCTGCTTTGACCCGATCGATCAAGTCCGAAGAATCCAAAGCCAATATTTTCTGACAGGTCAAAAAATCTGGATATTCACTAAGCTTCGCTAGCTGTAGTACGGCCTTAATTAACTGATCACCAGACAACTGAAAGAACGGATCTTCGCCGCCTTTGCCGCCGTTGAGACTGAAGTTTTTATTGAGAACTTTAGCGATTTGTCCGGCAGTTTCTGAATCATCAGCAGATTTCAGAAAATCCAATAAATTGCAAGATTCGCTGCCCTCAAAGCCCGGAGCGAAGATTCGCACATCGTAGCCTTTATTACGAGCATAGGCTGCATGAATCTCGGCTTGGCCGCCAGGGAACTTGAAGTCATAGAGGCAAATCGGGAAGCCCTGGTCAATCACCGATCGAATCATCGGGTCAATCACTGAAAAAGTTTTACCACTACCGGGCGCACCACAAACCGTTGTCCCTCGCTGACCGTCAGGAATAAATACAGTGGTGGCTTGGGGACTAATTTCATAGCGTTTGCTCACCTTGCCTGCTTTCATTCGAGGCTTTTTTAAGGTTGTGATAATCGGTGTATTAATCCAGGTCGTTAAACCATCTCGCTTGCGTTCATTAATTTGCTTAATAGCTACCTGGCGGGCGGCCTTTTTTTCCTGCCCGCCCGCCCAATGAGCACCAGCCATCCGGCCTCGACCCGATCGATCTTCTGTCATCAGCCAATAGCCCCCAATACCCAAAGCCACCAAAGTCAAAAGACCCTGGGGTGTCCAAACCTGTTGTTTATAAGGTTGTAGCCACTGGGGTACTGAAATATCTGGTAGGCTTTGGGCTTGAGCTGGTTGGATTTCAGTGATCCCAACACCTGTAATCGCTGCAATAATCAGCAAATACTTCAAAATGAAAATTTTCATGTTTACTTAACAGCGACAAGTTAATAAGGATGGGGAATTGGTAATGCCTTAGCCATTGCTGGAATCTGATAACCTAAATGATGCAAAGCCAAAATAAATAGAATAGGCTTTGCCTCATCATGAGTTTTAGCCGATTGATCGAGCAATTGGTTTGTCAGGCGAATGAGGCGTAGACCAATTGGCATTTTGATTGCCATAGTTGACCGGAGCTACAAAGGGTAGCCAGTCGCCCTCGTGGACTGTATAAAGGGGCAAACCGCTAGGAATGGGAAAAATGGCTGGAGTACAAGTGGAGATAGATTCCCAGCAAATCGGAAAAGTGAAAGACAGTTGGGCAGTGCCAGCACTAGCATCAATATTGGTCAACAATAGGCGTAGGGTCTTACCAAAAGGATGGTTGCCTGCTGGCCCTTTGCAGGCACCTGGTACCAAGCAAACAAAGCCAAAACCATCTGGTACCCAATGCTCGCCGCCATCCATCCAGGCTGCGCCATGATAGGCGGGGTTAGGAGAAGCTATTTCAGCGAATTTGCATTTACCACTACATTTTTGTTTGCGTAACTGGTAATCAGCTTCGGGTAAGCCTCCAGATATCTGCCTCCCCGGATCTCTTTCGTCGTTGCTGAGCGGTAAATCAAGCTGGCCGAAGTTAATGCCAGCTACAAAGGAAAGTGGGTTAGGAAATTGCGACAAAGAAAGGTTGGACAAGCCAACAGCACCTAGATCTCCTACCATCAAAGATTCTACGCCTGGGATGCTACCTAGTACTTGGTTCGCTAAGCCGGGAATAGCATCACTTACATTGAAATCCTTTAAGGTATCTAGTGAAAGACTACCTAAAGAAAAATTACCAAAGTCCGGTAAAGCAGCTACTACTTGATCTAGGGCAATATTGGTAAGCTGTTGCTGGAGTTTTTCGGGATTCAGTAGATCAGCATAGCCATTAGCTTGCTGGAGCAGATTATTCAGGGGCTGAAGTTGGGTTAGATCGCCTAACTGAATTTTGCTGGTGATATCTTGAATCAGGGCTTCTTTAACTAGTGGTAAATCACCGAGTAGCTTGTTTTGAGCCAGATTATTTAATTGATCACCCAACAACTTATTGGGAGTAATTAGACTATATAAACTCTGAAGCTGATCGGCTCCTATTTGCTGGAGGTCAATGTTATTAACACCAGCAATTTGTGCCAAGTTAGATTTAGTTAATCCCAAACCAGAAAAACTCCCAAGGGGTAAAACTTTTTCTGCTGGCAGCATTTCACCGATATTGCAGCTAAGAGGGATTTTAGCCTGCTGGGTGAATTGGGTTTGCAGTTGGTTAGTGCAAGGAACTGCCGGGAATTGATTGAGGGGAAGCTGCGGGAGATTAACTAATTCCTTGGCTACATTGGGGGTGCTAGCAAGGGTGATTGCTGTACTTGTGTCTCCGGCGTTAGCCGGAGTCAACCAACTAAACAATAAACAACAGCAAATAGTCAGACTAGTTATTAACCAACGTTTGAACCCGAAAAAAATAATCATGGCTTAAGCTGCATAATTTGTTGGACAATCCGCATCGGCACGTCGGTTTGTTGAGCAGCGGCTTCTAAAGAAGTGCCTCTGCGCAACAAAGATTGTAATACCTGTAAACGCCGATCGAGAGGACTGGCTGATACAATCATGTTTTTCTGAGCGGCTAAGACTAAACCTTGGGCGAACAGAGCAGCTACATCGATCGGTGGTGGAGCGGGGGCTGCAATCACCGGGCGGGCAAAGAAGCTATCGGGTACTATTTCGACCGCGCTGTATTTGGTATCTTTACCCAAGACTAACAAGAACTGATACAGCTTGCGCTGATTAGATCGATCGGTAGTGATGATCGTCAGAGGCAGTTTACTGCTTTTTTTTGCTTTGGCGGTAAGTCGGGTGGGCAGCTTAAACGGATCGCCGATTTGCCGCAGGTAAATTACCGCTGCTCCGGCCTGAGTGCGTCCGGGAGCACCAAGCTGGGGTGCTCGTGGATCGATACCTCCAGCTAAGGGAGAATCAAAATCGACCAAGACTCTGGACGGATCGCTGATTCTGGCCTGCTGCACCAGCTCATTGGTTTTAATGAAGCTGATGGTTAATCCCCACAGCGGCGAAATTTCTAGGGTCGGGACATCTTTGCCGCCTAGACCTTGGCTTTGACCGATCGATACCTGCTTAAAGCCAATATCGGCAAGAGCGGGGTTGGTAAAAAAGAGGAAGGCGGCAGTAACGACACAGCTTCCCCAGAAAAATTTGGGCGGCATGTGTTGCTCTTAAAATGTCATAGATTGGTTAACAAAGACCCGAATTCCTCGGCCTTTAGGAATTTGATAGACGTTGGGTCTACCGGCTAGTTCTTGGATGGCTTGTTGGTTGCGCTGAGACCAGACGCTAGAGAGGTCTTTAAAACCACCTTCTAACACAGCGCCTAACAGGTTGGGATCGCGGTTGGTAATCACGCTGCTGCTACTGCCGCCAAAACCACCGTTGGTATTAGATGCAAAAGTGCTGGAGGGCTGATTAAGAATGCGGCCAACGTTGCCTAAAGCACCAGCAAAAACGCCTAATAGGTCGCGGTTAGCGGTGTGCTCATCGCGTTTAAAGTAGTCTTCGCCAATTAATAAGCCACCTTGGTCGTCACGAATTACGATCGAACCAGTTGGCGGGGCAAATTCCATGCCTTTGATAATGGCCGAGACTATTTCTAAGTCGGCGATGCCAATGGTGCTGTTGGCTTGCTTGGCTGTCACTACAAATTGGGTGCCCGCTGGGAAGGCTTCACGGTTGTTGCCATCTAGCATTGGTTCATCTAGTTTTAGTAAAAACTTCGCGCCGCTGCTGGTGCCTGCGCCCCACAAAACTGGGGTGACAGTGGAGCCTTTGGCAGAGGTGCCTACCAAAAGTGTAGTGATGCTTAAGGGTGCTTCAGCGAGTTTAGTGCCGATCAAGCTAGCTACTGGATTAGTGACAGTGGAGCTATCTTTATCTATTACTGGAGCTTTGAGGGGTTCTTTGTCGATCGATTTTGCACCAGAGATATTTTGCTGATTGGCAAAAGCGGTGCGAGCACCTCTGCTTTCATTGGTGTTACTAGCTTTGCTAGCCGTGCCATTCCCGGCATCTTGGTTGGCATAGCTTTGAAAGTACTGTGATAGGGGTGGCAGATTCGAGGCCATGGCTAAAGCCACTGGGGAGCTGCCTTGTAAGCTGTTTGGTCGATTATTTTCGGGATTTAGCGGTGGAGGCGGCGTTGCTCCAGCGTTGGCGACTGCACCATAGCGACCAATGCTGGCTAGCTGCTGTAGTTCAAGGATAGGATCAACGACAGGGGCAGGTGCCCGATCGAAAGCAGGCTGGCGAGAGACGCTAGCGCCAGGAATAGTTGTCGCTTTTAGCAAAGATTTTTCTGATGATTTGCTAGAAGCTAATTGAATTTCTGGCGGAGCTGCCTTGACTGGTAAGGCCGCTGCTGGCTTGGCTGGAGCTGGTTGAGCCGCTGGCTGAGTTTTGACTGGCGCAATAACCTTAGTTTGGGGAGCCGCTTGGGGAGCAGCAGGCGCAGCGGCCACTATTGACGCTCTGGTAATTGGAGCCGAAACAACTGGTGGGGCGGAGGCGATCGCTACGTTGTTACCAGATGCAATTGGAGTTTTGAGAGCAGCGATTTTTTCGGTGCTATCTTTGATTTGCCCAGCCTCTTGAGCTTGCGCCAAAGAATCTTTTTGTTTGGAGAGAGCTAGCTGCGCTTTGGTTTCTGATTCGGACTGCTGAGCTTTGGTCGTCTCGGCTTTAGCTGAGGATACTTTGTCTTCGGCGGGGTCTTTTTTCTTGACCACTTGGGCTACTCGTTCTTTGGGGATTTGGCCTTGAAAGAAGGTCATGCCGCCGATAATTACGGCTAGACCGGCTCCGCCGACTAGGGCAGCCTTGGCTAGGCCGTTGTGTTGAAGGCTAACTTTTGTCCGATTTTTTTCGGGGTTGAGTTCTGGTTCGTCAGAAACATCGTGGCTACGATCTTCTGGTGCTAATTCTCGATTAGTAGTGATCTCTTGATCTGTTGCTTCCTCTTCTTCCATATTAAACTTGGTGCTCACTTCAAAGTCGGTGGATGACTCTGAATTTTTGCCTCCACTCATCGGATCGTCAGACTCTAAATCTAGGCCCATTAATCCGGCCATATCTTGCATTGATGGTGCAGTATCATGCGGCTGGTTGGTTGTGGTGTCCATTTATTTTTTCTCCGGTGGTGTAGTGGGTTGGGCAGGCTCAGATTTATCTTTGCGACCAGGGACTGAAATTTTGCTGGGTTCGGCACCTTCGATGTCTTTCATGGAGACAATTTCTAGTCCGGCTTGGCGAATGCTGTACACCAAGGACTCAAGCTCGTTGGAGAATTTGCCAGATTTGAGTAGTTGGGGGGTGTCGATCGCCTGTACAACTATTTCTTTGTTAAAGGGAATCTTGATGATGTCAGCGCGTCCCTGTTGGTATTGCAGCAGAGTAGCGACAACGTTGATTTTCCATTTCCCACTTTGGTTTTTATCTACCAGGGTAGGTAAAGTAACGTGCTGAAATTTCAGGGTGGTTTTAA
>JAYSRP010000046.1:0-19305 GCA_043721015.1 Synechococcales cyanobacterium
GGTCTAACAAACCCGTTGCACGCCGACCGAGCGAGGCTAAAGATTCTAAAAAGCTGGTAGCAGCGGGTGAGCGGGAACGTTATGCTGCTTAGTCTTTCAGTGAAGATATTAAGATATAATTGCGTAAATATTGGTTAGAGTTTGTCGTTGGTGCAAATCTCTACTTAATTGCAAGGGGGTAAAATGGAAAAAGTTAAACAACATTTCGAAGAAGAAGCTCAAGAGTTTGACGCAATCATTCGTCGCCTCATTCCTAACTATGAGCAAATGCTTGATGCCCTCGTCATAGCACTGCCATTCAATCAGTACCAAGCTATTCGTGCAGTTGACCTTGGATGTGGAACAGGAACAATTGCAAGACGGATTAAAGATGTTTATCCTCTAGCTCAAGTTACCTATGTTGATATTTCAGAGAAAATGTTGCAGATAGCACAGGGGAAACTTGGTAAGGCTGGGGATGACTTGCGCTATCAGCTTGCAAATTTTGAAGACTATGAGTTTGATGTAACCTATGATGTAGCTGTTTCCTCACTAGCTTTGCATCATCTAATAAGTGATGATGATAAAATCAAATTTTACAAAAAAATTTATGATTGTTTGACTCTAGGTGGCGTTTTTTACAATGCGGATGTGATTTTAGGTTCTAGTTCAGATCTCCAAGAGCGTTACATGGAGAAATGGCGAGAGTATATGCATCTACAAGTTTCGGCAGAGGAAATTGAACGAAAGTGGATACCTCAGTACTATGATGAAGATCATCCAGCTAATCTGATGAGTCAATTAAACTGGCTCCAAAATGTAGGTTTTGAGGAAGTTGATGTCGTTTGGAAATACTACAATTTTTCTGTATATGGAGGACGTAAGCTAGCTGCTGAACAGCTACGTTATAGTGATTTCCTTGGAAACTGAACACCCGTTTTAAACTACTATGCGTCAAGTTGAAGTTTACTCTAACCTGATGCCAGGTATTTAAAGCTGCTGTATGGAGAGGTCTGTACTTCAACCGATCAAACTCTTTACCATCTAAAAAGCTCTGTATGTTCCCTGATATGCGTTGTTTATTGCGCACGATTCATGTAACTCGATCACTCCGCTTGCGCCAGAGGTGATTAATGAATCCTGTATAACTGGTGGCTGGTTCTAGGTTTCTGCTATGATTAAAAAAGTAACGGTTAAGTATATTGTGAGGGGCTATGCGATCAATCGAGCAATTGACAGAAGAGATATTGTCCTTGCCTTGTGGATCACGGGCACTGCTTGCAGACAAATTGGTGGAAAGCCTAGAATTTGATACTGATTCAGCACTTCAGACAGTTTGGGTAACTGAAGCAAAAAGTCGAAGAGATGAGATTCGGAATGGTTCGGTGCAAACAATTTCAGGGGAAGAAGCCTTGGCACAAGTTAGGCGACTGCTTGAGCCATGAGATATGTGTTTCACCCAGAAGCTCTCACGGAATATTCCGAGGCAGTGAGATACTATACAGAACAAAGGTCTGAGGTTGCACAAGCATTTATCAATGTGATCGAGGATACTGTTTATCGGATCAGAGAGTCCCCTGATCGATACGCTCTAGTAGATGATGACGTTCGGCGATGTATGGCGAGAAAGTTTCCTTATGGGATTCTCTATACAATTGAGCAAGACTATATTCTCATTTTGGCAGTTATGCATTGTAGTCAAGAACCCGGATACTGGAAAAATCGTCGATAGTTAAAGTGGTCAGCAGCCTAACAAACCGGTTGGAGCGGACTGATAAGACATCCTGCCAATGAAGCAAAACTTTTGGCTGCTGCTCAACCGGAACGTTATACCGACTGGTAATTTGGTCTTGTCTCAGGACAATCTAGATTTGATAGCTTCAAAATTATTGCTGAACCGATCACTATTAGTTAGGCTGTCATGACTCCAATAGAAATCAGAGATATCGAGATCCGCCTAGGGTATATCTTTTTGGATCAAGGTTTACTTATTTCAAGCTCTCACTCGTAAGGCTGCGGCTTAAGAGCTGGGGCAACAAGGAAAATCGTGCGCGGATCAAAAAGTTTTTCGTACACTTTAAAATGCCGTTCTCAAAGCGATCTTGACTGAGTTACTAATTCAACAAGGTTCTACGGCTCGTGGCGACATCACTCAAAAAAGGATGATTATGAAGATATATCTACTTACTTGCTAAAGCGGTAAACCTTCTATCTGTTCTAGGGTGTGTGTGACTTTCTGAAAATAAAAATCAGAGAAGCCGATCAAGGCTAGCAGCACCAACGGAAAATCCAGAGCAGCTAGCTTGCTCTGAGTTGCTGGGTACTTTAATAAAGAAAGGCTAAAACGTCGATCGATAATTCCTTAGAGCATTCCAGTGGCCAAAGATTCTCATCATATTTCCATCGAACAACAAAGTTGGCAAAACCTGGTTGCTGGCATCGTAATCAGCTTTGAGGTCATTTGCATACTTTTGTCTGCGACCAACAAAATCATGCTGTTTGTTGGCGTAGGTGGCGCGATCGGCTTTGCTCTGCTGTTTTTTAATCGACAATTTCGAGAAAAGTATTTGGGATATCAAGGTGATAGCAGTCAGGCAATTCCCAGCCCAGCAAATTTTAAAACTACTCAGTCTATAGTAGAACAGTCTTTATTACTGTGGGCGATGGTTGTTTTGCTGGCTATCACGGCTTTCATCGGTCTCGATTTAGCCACTCATGCAGCTTTTAGCCTCTTGGCGATTCCTTTTGGAATTGCGGGCAGTCTTTGGAGCTATCGTCGCCGCTACCTGACCAGGCATCCTTTGACTTACCTGGTCTCGACACTGGCCATCGTGTTGATCTTGACCTGTCTAGGGAGCGCTTTTTGGGGACAGACGATCGAAAAAGCCAAAAATTTTTTAGGATCTGATCGAGATCTAGTGCTGCCTCTAGCGGCAAGTTTTTTGTTGGTGGCCGTGCAATTAGCGCGGATGTGGTCACTTGGTTATCAGCGTGGATTAGCTAGCAGCGTGCTGATCAGCGCTATGCTGATGGTTAGCACTGTTTTGATTGGCAATAATTTTGGTTTTTTGTTGATACTGGCGCTATTTATCGGGTTGCTGGTGCCTACTTTGATGTTGTTATATCGATCAAAAATCAACCTCAAGCCGATCGGCCTCTCGATCGTCCCTCGTTCTCAGCAGCTTACTGAGAAACATGTGCCGTGGAAATACTTAACTCAAATTGCTGTTACCTCAGTTGTCTTGGGCTGCATACTGTCTTTGTTTGCTCCAAAGCTCCGGCTGCCCGATGTTTCTTGGGATTGGCCAGGAGTAGATCAAATCGTGAAAAATCTACCAATTCAAACAGATCCAAACCTCCCAGATTCTGTCATCAAAGACCTGAAAGCTATGGAAGGCATTACAGACCATGTATCTTCTGGTAAAGGTAATACTTCAAAAGAGAACTTTGGCGGCGGTGGGGGAAGTGCTGTTCAGAGTGGAGGTGGTAATCAATTTGGGAGTGCCGGACAGCCCAACTCAGGTTCTAGGACAGAGGCTCAACAGTCGGATAATTATGGGGCTATGGATGAACAACTGGCACGTCAAGCGATTCAGAATATTTTGGCTACTGCCGATCGACCTTTAAAAACTAAAGTAGAACGCAGAGCTTATATCCAGAAGTATTTGCAAGAACATATTCAGTCTCCTGACTGTGGCTCTAATAATTCCTATTGTTTTAACAGTTCACTGAATAATAATTTAAAGAGCGATCGATTAACCGATCAACATCAAACTGGCTTGGCTAGCTGGAATCCAATAGTGCAAATTCCGCTGCTGCCTTATTATGTAGCTCAGCAACCAAGCTCTTCGCTGCTGCGACAGCTTACAATGCCTTGCCCTGCCGATCAAAAAGATTGCTACAAACATCGAGTTTTTCAAGCAAATAAACAAGAATCTATTCGGACTCATAACCGGTTACTGAGATTGATCGGTGGCATTGATTTGACTGAAGATAATCCAGACAAGCAACATAGTAGTCAAAACTCTGGATACTCAGGTAGTTCTGGCGGACAAGGTAGCAGTCAAGGCTTTGGATCCTCTGGTAATTCTGGTGGACAAAGCAGTAATCAAGGTTTCAGATTTCCCTGGAGTAGTTCTGATAGACAGAGCACCGATCGAGGCTCTGGATCCTCGGATACTGCTTCTAACAGACAAAATGGCAGTCAAAATTCTGGAGCTGCCGGTGAAAAGAATAATGGTCAGCAGAATGAAGCTACTGGAAAAAGTTTGCCCGGTTCTCCCGATAACTTCGCTTCTACCAAAGGCGATCGAGGTCAAAAAAATATGCCTAAGGATACCAATAACTCTGACAACGATCGAATCACCAATCAAACTCCAGGTCAAACTCCAGGTCAAACAAAACCTCAGTCAGAAAATAGTTCAGGCAATCCTGCCGATAAAAAATCTCCAGATCAGCCACCAAAATTACCGCCAATTAATGCAGAGCAGTTAACGAATCTGCTGCGAATTGTCGCAGTTATTTTGATGCTAGTGGCCGCAGTTGCTTGGTACTTGCGGCTACAAAGTAGTCAAGAAAAAACCGCCAAACAAAAAGAGCGTAAATTCAACCAGCTACCTACGATCGAACGGATTTATTGGTTAATGTTAAAAGAGCTACGCACTAGTGGCAGCATTAAACACAGCAATGAAACCGAGTGGGAGTTTGCGTTATCTAAGACTCAACGGCTCAACACTAGCGAGTTACGATATCCGGGCTTGTTAGGCAAATTAATTACCGAAATTTCTGATGACTATGTTGCTTGGCGCTATGGTAAAAAACCACCTAATGACAGCAGTATCAACCATAAATTTGAGCGTTTCCGCGAGTTACACAGCAAGTTTCATGCCACCGAGCAGGCTAGGCACAAAGCAGCATCAGGTATTTTCTCTCAGGCCAAAAATACCTTTACTCCTGTAAAGTAAGTATGGAAAGCTGCTTTCACCACATCACAGAGTTTTTTATGTTACAAAAAACGCGCATTTCTATCGGAATTTTGATTTTGCTTTCGATCGCCGTTGGAGCAATATTCAAATCGATCGACCCAGATTTTTCTTCTGTTCAAGCTGCTGGTTCTAAACAGGCTTCTCCTAAACTGCAAGCTCTAATCCCTCTATACATTTACCCGCAAATAATCAACGGGCGCAGCAACTGGTTGCCGTTAGTCGAAGCAGCCCGCAAAATTCCGGTGGTGGCAATTATCAATCCCAATAGTGGCCCTGGTGGCAAACCCAACTCAGATTATGCTCAAGGATTAAAACTATTACAACAAGGCAAAGTCAAGACCATTGGCTATGTAGCTACTAACTATGGCAAAAGACCGATCGAGCAAGTTAAAGCAGATGTTGATGTATACAATGCTCACTTTAATGTCCAAGGGATCTTTTTAGATGAGGGTGCTAGCAGTCCTCAACAGCTCAGCTATTACAGCGAAGTTTATCGCTATATTAAAAGCAAAAAGAAGCTGCAACAGGTCATTGTGAATCCGGGTACTCAGATTGATGAAGCTTATTTTAGTAAGCCTGTCACCGATCATGCGGTGATTTTTGAAAACTTTGGCAAGGAGTGGCCGACTTATGAAGCCAGCGCCTATGTGAGTAAGTACGATCGCCAGCATTTTGCTCTGATGTTGCATGGAGTGATTGATCGGGCTAAAATGCAGAGCTATATTGAGCTGGCTGTCAAGCGAAATATTGGCTATGTATACATTACCAATGATGCTGATAGTAACCCATGGGATAGTTTACCCAGCTATTGGTCAGCAGAGGTCGAGGCGATCCGCAGCCAGAATTTTATGCGCTGATCTAGGATGTGTTTGCGCGGGTGGATAGGTGTTGGGAGCAAGGGTGCAAAAAAAGAAGCTGGGTTGCTTGGCTGGCAATGGTTTGGGGCTTTTTGATCGAGTGGCAATACAACCGAATCCCTATCAGGGATTGAAACTTCGGTACGATCGAACCGGGCAACCACTCCAGACCATAGCCGTTCAGTAGAAGCTAGCTATGACCTTGATTAATTAGGGCTAGCTCTATTTTGGTGGAAAATGGCTAGAATTTTTTGCCACTACGAAGAAACCAAGCAATAGCGCCACTAACCGATGCCGTAAATATAACTATTGCAACTTGCTTCCAGTTCTTAAGCTCTCCAACTTTTTCAGCAAGATCAGGAAGCTTCTGAGCCGTTGACTCTAAGTTGCCTAACCGATTATCAAGAACCCTGATGTCTCCTCGTACATCAGCAAGCCTAGTTTCCACATTGGCGAAACCGACTCGCATTTCTTCTCGCAATCCACTAACCGAGGCCGTCAGGTCAGCGATCGCTTTGGTATTTGCTTCAGTTCCCTTACCAAGGGCATCGATCGAGGTTTTCAATTCTCGGATGTCTTGGTCTGTAGCTTGTGTCATGATTGTTCCTCAAAGCATTCCCTATGCAAGATTACTTACATTGTATGTTATTTGTCTGACGAGTCTAAGGGGTTTAAAGTCAATGCACTAATCCCCCAATCATACCTACGACTAAACCGAATCCTAACCAGACATTTTCACGAAACATATTGCCGTAGCTAGCAGGCAATAAATTGGGATGGCGCAGCCGTCGATATTGATTGAACCAAATACCAGCACCACAGGCCAAAGAAATCCAGAAAACAATATTTAAATTCAGCGATCGACCAGCAAAAGCCAATAAAACAAAAGTTAGTAAATAGCAAAACCCCACCGCTAAAGGCACCTGCTTCCCAAAAAACAGCGCGCTAGAATTTACCCCAATCCGACTATCATCAGCTCGATCGGGCATCGCATAAACCGTATCAAAGCCCAAAGTCCAAAACACCGTAGCTCCCCATAGCTCCCAGGTAGCTGGTTCTAACCTCGGTTCCACCATCGACCAGCTTATGAGCACCGCAAAACCCCAGGCGATCGACAGCACCAACTGCGGCACCGGAAACACTCTTTTCGCCGCTGGGTACAGCAAAATTACTGGTACGGCAGCCAGACACAACCAAAAAGTAGCTAGGTTTAGGTATCTAGCCAAAATAGCCGCGCAAATCAACGAAAAAATTAATACTCCAATCCCCACTTTCACCGACAAGGCACGGGCAGCCAAAGGACGATTTTTGGTGCGTTCTACCTGGGGGTCAATATTCCGATCCCACAAATCATTCACCACACAGCCCGCAGCGCTGGTAGCCAAAGTGCCTAAAATAATAATTGCCAACAGCGGCAGCTTAAATTCTCCGGTGCGGCCAGTAGCCAAACAGAAGCCCCACAGGGCGGGAATCATTAAAATCAAACGCCCGGTGGGTTTGTCCCAGCGCAGTAAACGGACGATCGAAAGCCAAGTAGGGGGAACAGAAGAGGTCATGGAAAGATTTCAGCGGTTTTACAAATCTTAACTGAATTCGTGAGATTTCCCATCTCAATAAACCACAGCAAAAGTTTGATGATTGACATATCACTGGTTCCCTCAGCGTTACTCTGAGCTAAAATCGGATAGTGGGTTTTCACCCATAAACTAGATCGAAGACCGTGTACTTGGTACCTAAAATTATGCCAACTATCTCTCCTCAAGAATTTGCTAACCTATTGCCCGACAGCAACCTGTTGGCGAGTGACGAACCCGAAATGGAAAGTAGTCTCCACTATTTGCAAGCAATGCTGCTCGTAAGCTGCCTAGAATGGTTTTGGCGCGATCGAGATGATTTTTTCATCGGAGCCAACCTCACCGTTTACTTTAGCCGCCAACAGCTCAAAAATCGGGACTTTCGCGGCCCCGACTTTTTTCTCGTCAAAAATACTCAACGCCAACCTCGACGCTCATGGGTAGTGTGGGAAGAAGACGGCAAATACCCAGATATTATTATCGAGCTGCTCTCAGAATCAACCGCAGAAGTAGACAGAACCACAAAAAGAGAACTCTACCAAGATCGTTTTCGCACACCAGAGTATTTCTGGTTCGATCCCGAATCGCTAGAATTCGTCGGACTGCGACTTATTGGCAACCGCTACCAAGAAATACCCAGTCAACCACAAGGCAAATGGAGTGAGACCCTGGAACTGTATTTGACAATTCTAGACGGTCAATTGCGGTTCTTTAAACCCAATGGGGACTTGGTTCCCACTCCCCAAGAATCCGCTGTGCGCGAAGGCGAAGCGGCAGCACAGGCTAGACAAGAATCTGCTATGGCGAAGCAAGAATCAAGTCTCGCCCGAGAGGAATCTGCTAACGCAAGGCAGGAGTCTGCTGACGCAAAGCAGGAATCTGCTAACGCAAAGCAGGAATCTGCTAACGCAAAACAGGAATCTGCTTTTGCCCGAGAGGAATCTGCTTTTGCCAAACAAGAAGTTGAGCAACTCAAAGCAAAACTGCGAGAACTTGGCATTGATCCTGGCTAAAGTCAACTAACCAAGCATCTACCGAATAAGTTTTCGGTAGATGCTTAGTAAATGAATGGCAATCAATACATATGATTCCAGATATTTCCCTGTAGTCGATTGAACTAAACTGGGCAATCTATACTTATAGCCATTAGAATGGCACTTCTTACTAAAATTCTTCCCTAACCATTTAGAGCAATGACAGAGCGGCAAATCAAGTTTCTTGATCGAAAACAGGATGTAGACCTACAACAGTTGCAATCACTGTTTAACGCACATGCCTTTTGGGCAAAAGGCCGATCAATCAAAGATTTGCAGATCATGGTCGAGCACAGTGATCCCACAATTTCTATGTGGGACGACCAAAAACTAATTGGTTTTGCTCGATCGACCTCCGATGGCATCTACCGGGCAATGATTTGGGATGTGGTGATTGACGAAACTTATCGTGGACTTGGTCTGGGCAGGCGGTTGGTAGATACTTTGATTCATCATCCTAAGCTAGCAAGAGTAGAGCGGATTTATTTGACCACCAGCCATCAGCAAAATTTCTATGAACGTTTGGGTTTTGTGCGCAACGACACAGCTACGATGATTCTAGATCGCTGTTCGGCAATAGAGATGTTGCAAAGTACAGCGGTAGAATTTTAGACATTATATACATGCCAGAACTAGCCGATTTGCCTTATTTACCCTACATCAATGATCAGGGTCTAATTCCCGCCTTTCCACCCCGTCAGGTGGGAGTTTTTGCGATATTTGATGCCGAGCAGAGCCTGCAATTTGTGGGCTATTCACGAGATATTTTTATCAGCCTTAAGCAGCACTTAGTGCGTCAACCCCAGGCTTGTCAGTGGGTGAAGATTCATTTAATCGATAAGCCTAACCGTACTATTTTAGAAGAAATTGTGGCGGCTTGGACTGTGGGACAGCATCCACCAGGAAACGTGGCAGCGGCGCAGGATTGGCAAGAGTCGATCGATTGTCGGTATGCCATGACATCTGAAGAAATCGCCAAATTCCCAGAAATGGAAGAAATTGCCCAGAGTAAGCTGCTCAAACAAGTGGCGCGGCGAGTAGAGGCCACGATCATGGAAAAACTCCAGGAGCGGGGCTTACAGACCGAGATTCGCTTCAACCCTAAAACCAAAGAGCGAGGCCTGCTAGACATATGAGTTATTGGTTAATGAAGTCCGAGCCGGACGTGTTTGGGATCGATCGATTACAGCGGGAACAAACCACTCTCTGGGATGGGGTCAGAAACTATCAAGCGCGGAATTTTTTGAAATCGATGCAGGTGGGCGATCGAGCTTTTTTTTATCACTCCAACACCAACCCACCAGGGATTGTGGGCTTGATGGAAATCACCGAATCGATGGTGGTAGATCCTAGCCAATTTGCAGACGGCGAATACTTTGACCCCAAGGCGACTCTAGAAAATCCTCGCTGGCATACGGTGCGAGTGCAATATGTCCAGACCTTCGATCGGGCTTTGAGCCTCAGTGAATTGCGCGAGGCCTTTACCTCTGAGGAGTTATTGGTAGTAAAACAGGGCAATCGGTTATCGGTGTTGCCGGTGCTAGATGAGGTAGCCGATCGAATTTTACAGATGGCTTTTGCAGGCTGACAGCTTAAGAATTGTAAATAAATTGCTATTTCCAGGGGATCTCGGTGAAAAACTAGCAGGTGGAGATCGCGAGCCTTTAGTCACACCAAACCATGTTTAAGAAAATTTTGTTTCCGATTCATCACAGTCGTGAGGCTCAAACTGCCCTAAAAGTGGTGGTCGATATTGTCGAAGCTCATCACAGCGAACTGGTCTTGCTGGTAGTTGCCGATACCACAGTAATCGATGCGTCAGTAGTGGGGGAAGAAACCCCTACTACTGAAAACCTGGGCACGGTATTGGCAGCAGTCCAAGCCAAACTGGCAGAACACAGCATCACTGCTGAGGTTCTCCAACGCGAGGGCAAACCGGCTTTCACCATCTGTGACGTGGCCGATGAAATCAACGCAGACCTAATTGCCATGGGCAGTCGCGGTCTGGATGAAGAACATGCCAACGAAAGCGTGACCAATCGGGTCATTGGGCTTTCGCCATGCCCAATTTTGGTCGTCCCTTAAGGAATATCAGTAAGATCCGAAGAAGGGTGGGTGAGCGAAGCCGAACCCCACCCTTCAGATTAATGATGTTTAATGAGAGCGTTGCTACCGCTTAAATGCAATTCCGTTAAGAATCTTAAGGAATCGCAATCTTTTCACAGATAAAAGTTAATATTTATACAAATAGTTCAGATTAAGCTTTTTAGTCCGACCTTAAAAATTAGCCCCACATCCCACCAAATTCTTCAGCAAGGTAGATTATTTACTGTGAGTGAGTCAGCGCTTTCCCATCTACATAAATACGACCCCTCGTCGATCGCCCGTCACTACCGTCTCCGTCCTTGGTTAGCCTTGGGTAGAGCGCTGAAGATAATTTGGTACTTTGCCGGATTCTTGATTGGTTTGCAAATAGATCGATCGGTTGGCACGGCTGATGCCAACGAAAAGATGCGGGCGAATCAGCTCCGGGAAATGCTCACAGCACTGGGTCCTACATATATCAAAGTTGGTCAGGCTCTCTCCACTCGTCCTGACTTGATCCAACAGAAATTTTTAGATGAATTGATCGAACTCCAAGACCAGCTTCCGCCATTTAGTACCGATTTGGCTTTTCAGATTATCGAGACTCAGTTGCGCAGACCGATCGAAGACCTCTACCGAGAAATTTCTCCAGCGCCAGTCGCAGCGGCTAGCTTAGGCCAAGTTTACAAAGCACGTCTCCATACTGGAGAAGAGGTTGCAGTCAAAGTTCAGCGTCCTAATCTGTTACCAGTAATCACGCTAGATTTATACATCATGCGTTGGGCCGCAACTTGGATCACGCCCTTTTTGCCTTTGAATATTGGCGAAAACCTCACGACGATCGTCGATGAGTTTGGAGTCAAACTATTTGAAGAAATTGATTACTTGAATGAAGGTCGCAACGCCGAAAAGTTTGCAGCTAATTTTCAAGATGACCCCACGATCAAGGTGCCAGCAATTTATTGGCGCTATGTTAGTCGCAACGTCTTAACTTTGGAGTGGATTAATGGCCTCAAGTTAATTGATTCTGTCGGTATTCGCAAAGCTGGCTTAAACCCAGATGACATTATTAAAACCTGTGTAAATGCGGGACTGCGTCAGCTCTTAGAGTTTGGTTTTTTCCACGCTGACCCTCATCCCGGCAACTTGTTTATATTGGCCGATGGCCGGATTGCTTTCATCGATTTTGGGATGATGGATCAGCTTACTCAGCATACCAAGGAGACCATTGCGGGTTCGATCGTCCATGTGATCAATAAAGATTATCAATCTTTGACCAAAGACTTTGTAGAGCTAGGTTTTTTAACTCCAGACATCGATATTTCCCCAATTATTCCGGCTTTAGAGAAAGTTTTGGATAACGCGATCGGTGAGAGTGTGGGTAACTTTAATTTCAAAACTATCACCGAAGAGTTTTCGGATTTGGTCTACAAGTATCCTTTTCGGGTGCCTGCACAGTTTTCGTTGATTATCCGATCGCTAGTTACCCAAGAAGGCTTGGCACTGAGCTTAAATCCTGAGTTTAAGATTGTGGAAATTGGCTACCCTTATGTAGCGCAACGTTTGCTAAATGGTGAGACTCCAGAGATGCGCAAGCGTCTGATCGAGATTGTGCTGAAAGATGGCAAGATTCAATGGCAGCGATTGGAAAACATGATCGGTATTGCTAGTAGTGATGGCAGTTTCGATCTATTGCCAACAGCACAGATGGGTCTACAGTTTTTGCTGTCGGAAGAGGGTTTATTTTTGCGAAATAAGCTGGTGATGGCTTTAACTGAAGACGACAAGCTGCATCTTTCGGAAGTTCAACAGCTCTGGCAACTGTTGAGGGTGGAGTTGGAACCAACTAAGATTTTGAGTGTAGCGTTGACCCAAGGCGCTAGTCGGGCGATAGAAGCTTTGACTAGTTTCTCATCTTCGATGCTGAAAAGTCGCTAGACGATTTACGATCAAGGTGAGTTACGATGGATTTCCGAAATTACCCCCAAATAGTTAGAGATTTATAGTTATCCACAAAGAAGATGCGAACTGAATTCAATAAAAAGTTCAATTTGAACAACCTCGATTTTATATCACTAATCCACACTGATAGGTGTGGCAACAGCCATGCTAGTACAAGCAGGCTTAGCAATGAACATGCTGGATTACTAGAAGTAAAAACGTGAAAATCCTGACGTGATGTGTTAGGGTAAATATTATCAACTCCATGATGTGTTACAGTAAGTACTATCAAATTCACTAGATAATTACATGGCATTGCTTTGTCTGGTAATTGTCTAGAGCCTATCGATAGGTATTTTGTTTTGACTGTCGAAGTTTTACTACGTATTCACCAAAGCTTGTCGCCAAGCAGTTTTATGCATCACCTCTGAGGAATTTTGTTTATGAACTCCAATAACACAACTCGCCCATCCAAATCTGGTCTCAAATCGGGCTTACAAGTCGATCGAATCTCCCGAATTATCATTGAACAATGGCCAGAAATTTGGCAGGCATCGATCAACCGCCAAAAACAACAGCTCGATAATCAACGCAGCTTAATACTGGCAGCCCGCAACAAACTACAAGAAAAAACCAGCTAAATTATTTGTCTTAGTTCAAAATTTGTAACGAAATATAGTTTGCAATCCAAATAACGCTTATTGAACCAGCGTAAAGACTTTCCCCATTGACCGTGGTATCAAGGGGGTTTTTCGCTAGAATAGAAGGCGCAAATTGCTCAAAAGTAGGCTTATGGAAACTATTGCAACCAAAGCCCCATCGGCGCGCTCTTTTGCCCTGCTGTCGATCGGTGCCGCCATCACCACCATTATTCTAAAATTTGGCGCTTACAAGCTAACGGGTTCGGTAGGCTTACTTTCTGATGCTTTAGAGTCTCAGGTGAATCTGGTCGCAGCGATTACGGCGCTTTGGGCATTAACCTTGGCTGCTAAGCCTCCCGATGCCGCCCATGCCTTTGGTTACTCCAAAGCTGAGTATTTTTCTAGCGCCATAGAAGGATTGTTGATTTTAGTGGCAGCAATCAGCATTATGGTGGCAGCGATCGACCGGATTTATCATCCCCAGCCGATCGAGCAAATCGGTTGGGGCTTATTTGTCTCGATGATTGCGGCGGCTATTAACGGCGGCGTGGCGACGATCTTGCTGCGCGCCGGTAAACGATTGAGATCGATCGCCCTCAAGGCCGATGGCCACCATTTATTGACCGACGTGTGGACTTCGATCGGGGTCTTGATTGGTTTGATTGCGGTACAGGTTACTCACTGGCAAATTTTGGATCCGTTGATTGCGATCGGGGTGGCCGCCAATATTGTCTGGGCGGGGTGGCGACTACTGCGAGAAACTGGCTCGGGGCTGCTCGATGCCGCTTTATCTCCAGCAGATTTAGCTATCATTGATGAGATTTTGCAGGCGCACCAGCAGGACGGCACCCAGTTCCATGCCCTCCGGACTCGCTTAGCCGGTTCTCGACGCTTTGTGACCGTGCATGTGTTGGTCCCAGGGCAATGGACGGTACAGAAAGGCCATGACTTGTGCGATCAAATTGAGCTGGAAATCGCCCGAGCTTTACCAGGAACTCACACCATTACCCACTTAGAACCTTCTGAAGACCCTCTTTCTTGGGAAGACAGTGAGTTGGATCGCCCAGATACCGGGGAGGTTTCCGGCAAGCCGTAATGGCTAGGAGGCATTTTTGTGCTATGGTTTAGTATGTATGTGTAGCATCAGCTCTGATAAAGATTTGTCAATTGTGTCAACTTGGATGCAAAAGTGAAAATAGATTAAAGATAGAATGCTTTCATTGGTACATGTGAGGGAAGGAACACAAATAGTTCTTTGTTGTAAGTTACTAAACAGAAATCTCAAGTTTAAAAAGGTGCGAAATATGTATTTATTACAGAATGTGGTGGAAAAGACAAAGCCGACGAAGAAGCAGATGACTCGCGTTAAGCAGCAGCTAGAGATAGAGTATTGGCTCTCACAGGCACTAGAATCCGGTTGTTTTTCTCTGGAGTGCAGCGGTTAAATGAATAGGCGATGCCCATAGAAAATCCCATCTCATCGTTGAGGTGGGATTTGTATTTAGTAGTTATGGTTTTAATGTTTGTAAGTTAGCTAAGAAAGCTTGATTCTCGATCGGGGCACCAGTAGCTATCCGCAAGTGATAATTATCTAAACCGGGCTTACCGCCAAAATCTGCCACAAAAATTTCTTGTTGAGCTAGCTGAGCTACCAGTACAGCAGATGTGATACTCCAATCAGCACAGCTTACCAGCAAAAAATTAGTATCCGATCGATAGACTTTCAAGCCCAAAGCTTGCATGGCTGCGGCTAGCTGCTGTCGCTCTTTTCTAATTTCAGCTAACTTAGTCTCCATGTAATCCAAATCAGCCAATGCGGCAATGCCCGCTGCGATCGCCAATTGATTTACCGGAAAAATCTGCGCCACCCGATAGAGGTAGTCGGTCATCTGGGGGTTAGTAATGCCGTAGCCTAAACGCAAACCCGCCAGACCAAAGCCTTTAGAAAGACTGCGCAGCACAATTAGATGAGGATACTGTTCAATTTCAGCAGCGATCGTAGTTTGGCAAATTTCAAAGTAACACTCATCTACCACAATCAAGCAGTCAGTTTGGTCTAGTAACTCGATCAGAGCAGCTCGATCGACCAAGTTAGCGGTGGGGTTATTGGGATTGGCAATAAAAATCAGCTTAGTGCGGGGGGTGATCGCCGCCAGAATCGCCGCCACATCCAAACCAAAATCATCCTGGCGCGGCACAGCCACCGTCACACCACCCAGCATTTGGCTAGCTGCCCCATACACAAAAAAGGTAGGCACCGGCAGAATTACTTCATCACCTGGCTCTATGCAAATTTTTAGCACCAGTTCGATCAAATCATCCGAACCATTGCCCACAAAAATTCGATCGAGGTCTACCTGGTTATAGTCGGCGATCGCTTGACGCAGAGTATTTGTCAGCACTTCGGGATAGCGATTAATACCACTGGCCGCCGCCTGAATGGCGCTGATCACTTGGGGCGCAGGAGGATAGGGAAACTCACCTTTATCCAGGCGAATAGCTCGATCGCTTTTGATACTACCCGCCTGTTTACTAGGCAGACCGCGCACGATCGAGCGAATTGATTTCTCCATAATACTTCCAGGCAATTTAGGTCAATATATTTCAGTTTAATCTACAAGGCTGTTTGTAAAGTATCAAAAACAGTGTTGTTCATTACATTTCTTTGCTTGCAAATATTCTCTCATCAAATCTAATGAAATTCTGTAAATTTTTGCGATAATAAAGCAATAGATTATAATCCTGCTCATAGGGTCGCAGTGACTCCTAGTCAACCCTCTATTTACCGGTGTGTCATGGGGAGAAAAATTGTTAGATCGGTCATCTTGTTTGTGATGGCGATCTGTTTGGTGTTAGGCACTCCAGCGTTCGCGCAGAAGAAAATGTTGTCAGTCACCTATCCCCCGGCCAACCACAAAACTAAGTCAGACAAAGTATTTTTTATTGGCACTGCGCCTGTGCCCTCACCGGTTACGATTAATGGCGTGGCAATCGATCGCAGCAAAACCGGCAACTTTGCCCCTACTCTGCCCCTCAAAGAAGGCGAAAACGATTTTAGCATTCGCTATCAAGACGAGGAAGTAAAAATCAAAGTAACCCGTGAACCCAAAGTAACCGCCGCCCCCACCACCGGTTTCCGCGAAGAAGGCTTTGAACCTAGAGGCAACGTCAGCGCTCTTACCGGTGACACCCTTTGTTTTAGCGCAACCGCCCCCGAAAACTCTAAGGTATCGGTAGATATCAAAGGTGGTGGCAGCATTCCCTTACAATCTCAAAACCCCCAAATCGTTTTACCAGCCAATAACGCCGCTTTAAACGATGGTGGTGAACCGCAGGCTTTATATGGAGCTGGTAGATATTTGGGCTGTGCGATCGCTAAGGCCACCGGCATTATTGGCCCTGCTACCTATCGCCTCGAAGCCAAGGATCCTGCCACCGCTAAGCTGGCTTCACCGGTTTCAGTGCCTGCTCCCAGCAAAATCGAAATTTTGTCTCCAGTCAACTTAGATATTGCCGAAGTAGTTACCGACAAAGCCGTTGCCCGCACTGGCCCGAACAGCAACTTCAGCCGCGTTACTCCTTTATCTAAAGGCATTAAAGCCACAGTAGTTGGTCGCCAAGACGGTGATAATAATGGCAAAATTGCCAACTGGGTGCATTTAGACTATGGCGCTTGGGTCAATTCCAGCGATTTAAAGATCACTAGTGGTAAAGCCGTGCCTCCAAAATCAATTATTCGCAGTGTGCGCAGCCAGAAGCGCGATGGACATACTGATGTGCTGTTTCCGTTAGAAGTAGCGGTGCCGGTGTCGATCGAACAAACCGATCGCACTCTCAAACTCACCTTATATAACACCACTGCCCAAACAGACATTGTGCGCCTGGGCAGCGATCCGGTAATCGACAAAGTAGATTGGAAGCCCTTGCAGCCCCATCAGGTGGAATACACCTTTACTTTTAAATCCAAACAGCAGTGGGGCTATAAATACCGTTACGATGGCACCACTTTTGTCCTTTCTTTCCGTCATCCTCCCAAGTTGGCTCTACGATCTACTAAGCCCCTCACCGGAGCCAAAATATTGATTGATCCTGGCCACGGCGGTAAAGATTCTGGGGCAGTTGGTGCTAACGGCTACACCGAAAAAGAAGCCACTCTGTTTGCCTCGAAGCTGTTGGCCAATGAACTGGTTGCCCGAGGAGCCACGGTTTACCTCACCCGCGAAACCGATAAGTTTGTAGAGTTAGATGAGCGCCGAGCTTTAGTAGACAAAATTGAACCCACTATTTCGCTCTCGGTGCATTACAACTCCTTACCCGATGGCGGTCAGCCTGATAAGGTCAAAGGCTTCTCGACCTACTGGTATCACTCTCAAGCCCAAGGCTTGGCTAATTTTTTACATACCTACGTGACCCAATATGGTGGCCGCCCCCAATACGGCGTAACTTGGGATAACCTGGCCTTGGCCAGACCAGCGGAAGCTCCGTCGGTGTTGTTAGAGCTAGGCTTCATTAGTAACCCAGAAGAGTTCGAGTGGATTACAAACTCTAATGCCCAGCAGCAAATGGCTAAAACCCTGGCTAGCGGTGTAACCCAGTGGTTCAGCACTATGAACTAGCCCCAAAAGTAGGCTAAACTGGGTTTTGATTAGCATCTTAACTCCGCCCCTCCCATCTCATAAGGAGATTGCCGCTTTGGACGAACTGCGTACTGCCTTAGAAATGGCCACCGATGACGAGCTGCAACAGATCACCCGGATCCTGTTCTGCCGCAAATTTAATCCTCTCGACTACATGGGCACTCCTGAACCTTTGGATATTCAAAGTCAGGAGCGGGCGGAATGGATGGATTCGATCGAACAGCGTTTTCGCCATTTGGCCGCCGATGGTCTGACTGTTTTACAAGGTCGCACTAAAGAAGTCACCTATCGCCAAACGATCATTCAGGTCTGCCGCTATCTCAAAATTCCCTATTCTAAAAAGCTCAGCACCGAAGACCTCGAAGCCGAATTATTTGTGCATTTGATGGGCAAAGCCTACAAAGAACTCCCTAGCACTGAGCAAGCAGCAATTACCGTCAAAATTCAGAAATCTCTCAGCACTTCCAAACTAGCTCAGCCGCTGCCCGTGCATATTCAGCATGATCCGATGAAGCTGTTTCTTACTGGCAGCAGTGCTTTGGTGGTTAGCTCAGTGATTCAACCGGTGGTATTACAGCAAATCGCTCGTCAATTTGCCATTCATTTAGCCACTTATCAAATTACCCAGCAAGCTTTAGTCAAAGGTGGCATTGCTACCGCTGGTCAAGTGCAAGCCTATGTGACTATGCAGTTGGCGAAGCGCGGGATGGTTACAGCGGCAGCTAGTCAGGGCGTAGTACGCGGCATGTTTGCTTTTTTGGGACCAGCCATGTGGGGCTGGTTTTTTGCTGATTTGGGCTGGCGGGCAATTTCTACTAATTATGGCCGCATTATTCCGGCAATTTTGGCGCTAGCGCAGATTCGCTTAATTCGCGGCAGCTATTTGGATTCTGAAACTTATTGGGAAATCGCTTAATAGACTAAACGACAAAATTTGAACAACAGTTGAAAGTTATTAACTTCTTATGCTAGTAGACACTGAAGTGATTAAACAAGATTTGGATAGGTTGACTGAAAATCAGCTTGAGCAAGTGGCTGATTTTATTGCCTTCTTAAAGTTTCGCCATCAACGTCATGCTCAAGTTATTCTTGACCCAACGCATCTAGCCAATTTGTTTACAGAATTTGCAGAAGAAGATCGTGCCTTGGCAGAAGCAGGTATGAATGACTACGTTACAATGCTTCATGAGGAAGATAAATTATGACCAATCAGTCAAAAAGAGGTGAAGTATGGCTAGCTGATCTCAATCCCACACAAGGTTCTGAACAGGCAGGAATTCGACCAGTAATTATTTTTCAAGCTGAATGCTGGTGCTGGACAACCTAAATCCCAACGATCTTGTCTTTCTTGATACTTTTGTTCACAAGCTTCAGCCGTGAGATCAGACATGATTTAGACCACCTAAATATGAATTCAAGAAGCTGATCTTCTCATATCGCCTTCTTCAATATGACGGCGTAATACTGAGTTAATCAAAGATTTATATTCACCACCTTGGGATTGAAACCATTCGAGTACGTCTGGGTCAAGTTGAATGAGCTGGCGGGCTTGGGTTGCGGGTATTCTCAGGG
>JAYSRP010000047.1:0-19179 GCA_043721015.1 Synechococcales cyanobacterium
TTTTCCTTGGCGTTTTTTAAAGGTGGGGTACATAGCCCGACCATCAAAGAAATTTCCAAAAGCCACACCAAGATTAAGGACAGATTGTTGTAGGCATTGCGAGTAGCACTCAGACAGCCATTCAAACTCTTTTTTCCATAAAGGTATAGATTTCTTCATCGACATAGCTGTAACGCCTTTGCCGGTTTCTTGATAAGTCGTAGTCATTATAGCCAAAGACTGATTCCAGACCCAACGCACGCAACCGAAAGCCTGAGCAAGATGAATCTGCTGAGCTTCAGTGGGGTAAATTCGGACTTTAACAGCTTTTAGCATGACTTTTGGATTACTCTAAATTAATAATATCAAAGACAGGCAAAAAACTCAATGGGTTTGTTCGTTTTCTCATCCAACCTCAAACCCCAAACGCTGCGCGTTGTGCGGCTCAGTTGTAATCGTCAACTCACTCGGCTTTCATCCCGACGCTCACCGAAGCGTTAGAGCGCGGGGCTTCCCGCCTGCAAGCTAAAGATATTCCAAGGCCAACGACCACAGAGTTAATTCAAGCAATGTTAGTTAAAGTTAAATTTTCACCCGATAATATTGTGGTCGATGCCGAAGCCGGTGAGCCATTGTTAAACGTGGCCAAGCGAGCTGGAGTTTCGATTCCGACCGGCTGCCTCTCTGGCTCTTGTTTTGCCTGCGAAGTAGACATGGCCGACCAGCCAGTGCGCGCCTGTATTACTGGCGTGCCTAGTCAAGCCGAAGTAACGATCGCCCTGTATGAGGACACCCTATGGTAAGCACCGCCGAATTAATCGCCCAAGACTTTACGCCGTCTCCGCTGGAGTATCGCAATTGGTCAGTAGAGCGCAAGCTGAACTTTATCTGGTCGCGCATTGTTGCCTCAGAATATGAAGACTTGCCGCCTTTTCAGCCGATCGATGTCTTGGGTCTACTATTTACTCCCTTGCGCAAAAAAATGGACGATCGAGTAGATGAATCCCCAGCAGGCTGGCGCAAAGCTATTCATGCCCACGGCACCGTGGCTCAAGTGGAGTATGTTTCTACTGACGATCATCCCTACACCGGACTTTGGCAAGGAGCCACTGGGTTAGTGCGCTTGTCAGTTACCGGAGACCCAGCTAAAAGGGGATTTGCTCCTGGCTTGGCGCTCAAAATGATCGTGGCTGGCCAAGATAGCGCCAACTTCTCGGCTCTTTATACCCTTAATGGCCAAGGCCAAGACCATAACTTTTTTGCCCATCCTCTCTCCAACATTGTGCCGGTGGTGAATGAATTTGGGCCTAAGTTTATCAATGGCATCTTTCGACGGGTGACTCGTTACCCTACCAAGCTTTCGTTACAAGATTTTGGGATGTTCGATCGAGCTGGTAATGCCATCAATAGCCCCAATTCTCCAGAACAAATCTCCCTGGTGCCAGAGCTACAGTTTGCCAGTAATCCCCATGATTTCCGGGCAGATTTAACGCCGGTTCCAGCAGAAACCAAAATTTTCACGGTGATGGTCAGCGAATCTCGCCGCGTAATTGGTCATTTAATTACCAAGTCCAGCTTCCTGGCTTCCGCCTACGGCGATCGGCAACTGTTTTTCCGTCACCATCGTTTTCAAGACACTTAAACTAATACGTTGATTTTGGGCTTGGATTTTTTAGCCAAAATTTGTTTGAGCAAAGAAGTATCAATCTTGCCAAAGTGGATAGTGCTAGCAATGTGCCAGTTTTCGAGCAGCTTGATCAGCCAAGCCACATCATCTTGAGGACTGGTATAGTAATGGTTAAACAAAATAGCCAAGCGATGATTGAGAGAGGTCTGAGCCTTGGGACAGATCAAAATAATCTTCAGAATCAAGCTCACCGTAGCAGTGGAGCCAATATTGGAGACCAAGTTAATCAACACTATGTGATTAGGGCGTTCGGCGCTGTCAATTACTAAAAAGTTCAGCAATTGGGTATAGGTACGGACTTGTGACAATTCATCAAGAGGCTTGGGATGGTTTTCGGGAATAACGCCCCGCAAATATTCTTTTAGTTTTGCCTTGAAGCTAGTTTGGGCTTGGCTGGCTGGATCTAAATCAGTAATTAGATACTTGTACAGCAACTCCTTAAAATCGACAAAAGTTAGGCCAGAGTGAATCTGCGCTTGAAAACTACAAGCGCTATCCCAAGGGTTTTCTTTGCCATGGCGCGAATTGCTCACAAAAGTTTGCAGGGCACTGCCCAAATCACGGCTCTTGAGTAAGCTGGGATTGACTACTGGATCGATCAACTTTTGGGGGTCAGGATTTTGGCGCAAAGAAGCTTTACGAATTTGAAACGTGAGGTACTTGGAAAGCTTAAACTCATAATCTCGTTGGGCACGGCGTTTAGTTTTTTGAATGATCTCTAAATATTCTACGGTGGCATCTTCGGCCAAAAGGCTAGATTCATACAAAAAAGGATAGCGATCGAGCAAGTTAGATAGCGGAGTTTGGCCATCGGTGCTAGTCGATTGGCGGGTCACGACTATTTGCAGCTTCAGCAGCCGCTGATAGTAGACATCTTGAATATAGAGCTTCCAAAGCTGGTGAAGGCGACGAGGCAGCTTGGCATAGATTTGTTCTTTGCTATCACCAATTTTGCCGATCTCATTGATGAGCTGACTAATGAGTGAAGGCTTGCCATCTACTAGCCAAACAGTAATTATTTGATGGCAAACCTGATCCAAAATTCGTAAAAAATCTCTTTGGGCGCTTTTTTCTTTTGACAAAGCAATTGCTTCGATCGCCGCCGAAATTTCGGGTTCGTTAAGACCTTTACCTTCCACCATCAATCTTTGGAAAGCCAATAAAACATCCTCATCGGCAGCCTCCTTGAGGTTCTGTGCCAACCAGTTGCAAATGGATTGTTCTGTCTGCGGTGTCATCCGCTCGTAAGAAGTAACCACTGAATTAATATCCCCTAGCGATGTCCCAATTAAAATTAAAGATTGCCGATCTTCTTGCTTATCATGCCCATCTGGTGATGGAGAATATCGCAGGTTTATGATTTTGCTCTTCCCGAAGTGGCCGATCGATGATAACTTAGGCTCAGAAAGCGCAACCAGCCCCTAGATCATACTTAATTAGATCATACTTATGGCCGTACCAGAAATCAACGCAATTCAACTTGGCCGGGGCGGGCATCCGCTGCTCATGATGCACGGCTGGGGGCAGAACCTGCGGGCATTGCAGCCGATGGCAGAGCTGCTGGCCGATAGCTCTGCGTATAGTGGAGGCGATCAAGCCAATATTCATGTTTTAGATCTACCCGGTTTTGGTAAGACCCCGCCGCCACCCGCAGATTGGGACACTACTCAGTATGCCGATCGAGTATTGGCCTATTTGGATGAGCAAAAAATCGATCGCACTGATCTGCTAGGGCATTCCTTTGGTGGCCGGGTTTCGATGCGACTGGCCTATAAGTATCCCGATCGGGTGCGTTCGATCGTGATGATCAACTCCGGTGGTTTGCAGCGCCAAAAAACTTGGCAGCAGTCGCTGCGCAGTCAATGGATCAAAACCATGCGCTCAGCTTTCAAGATCTCACCGGTAAATCGTCAGGAATTATTAGACTGGCACAGCCAAAAATACGGCTCCCGTGATTACTTAAATGCTGGCGTGCTGCGCGGCACAATGATCAAAACCGTCAGTGAAGATGTCACCGAGATCGTCAAGCAAATTAAAGCGCCCGTGCTGCTGCTGTGGGGCGAAAAAGATACCGAAACCCCAGTAGAAATGGCTCATCGCTACCACTCTCTGTTTCCTAACTCCGAGCTAATTACCGTTCCCCGCCGCGATCACTTTATATACCAAGCCGAAGGCGCACATCTCTGCGCTTACTATGTCCAAAACTTCCTAGCCAAGTTGGCAAGCCAAAATACCACGCTAGAACTTTGAAGATGTTATTAACAAAAAGTTATCAGAGCCTGGTGAACTTTAATGGCGAGGACTGGTAGAAATTGGTTGATAATATTTTAGAGCAAGTTCGGGTAGCATCAAAATGAAATGTTTGTGTTGTAAAGCTCAAATGCGACGAGGAACTGCCTCATTTTCCATTGACCGAAATGGCTACAGTGTCTCTTGGGAAAGTATTCCGGCATGGGTTTGTGATCAGTGTGGTGAGGATCTATTTGAAACACGCGAGGTTGATTTAATCCAGGAAGCACTTGATGGTTTAGATAGTGAAACAGCTTCATTGGTTAGTCAATCATTGCGGTAACTCTTAGATGCTTTAAAAGAACCCTGCCTTTTTGAGACAGGGTTCTTTTGAGATTTTATGTAAATCCTAGCCGAAGCGACCGCTTACATAGTCCGCAGTCTGCTGTTGAGCAGGCTGAGTGAATATTTGGGAAGTTTCATTGAACTCCACCATTTCACCCATGTACATAAATGCAGTGAAGTCGGAAACCCGAGCAGCTTGCTGCATACTGTGAGTAACAATCAAGATTGTCACCCGTTCTTTTAGTTCACCGATCAATTCTTCGATGCTGGCAGTAGCGATCGGATCTAAAGCCGAAGTTGGCTCATCCAGCAATAAAATCTCAGGGGTAGTCGCTAAAGCCCGCGCAATACACAAGCGCTGCTGCTGACCACCAGAAAGATTAGAAGCCAAATCGTTCAACCGATCCTTCACTTCTTTCCAGAGAGCGGCATTTTGCAAAGCTTCTTCAACTTTTTGTTCTAGCACGGCACGGTTCTTTTCGCCCCGTACCCGCAGGCCATAAGCCACATTTTCAAAAATAGATTTAGGGAAAGGGTTGGGTTTTTGGAAAACCATGCTCACCCGCATCCTGACTTCGATCGGGTCTACTTTGCGTCCGAGTAAATTAATTCCTTGATCTGTCCAGATATCGCCTTCATAGCGGTTGCCGGGATACAAATCGTGCATTCTGTTAAAGCAGCGGAGCAGAGTGGTTTTGCCACAGCCCGAGGGGCCAATCATGGCGGTTACTTTTCGATCGAACACTGGCAGGTTGATCTTCTTTAGAGCGTGGACGGTGCCACCATAAAAGAAGTCCAACTTGTCTACTTCAGCTTTCTTTAGCAGTTCGGTCTGATTTTGGTTGTACATATTTATACATTCTTGATAATTAGATCTTACCACTTGATACTGCGACGCAGGTAGTAGCGGAGATAAATGGCGATCGCGTTCATGCTCAAAGTCATTGTGATTATCACAATCCCAGCCGCAGCGGCGTTTTGCTGGAATGCGGGATCTGGTCTACCCACCCAATCAAACATCTGAATTGGTAGAACCGTAAAGGGTGAAAGGAGGTTTTCCGGCAGGTAAGCAATAAAATTTACTGCGCCAATTACAATTAGGGGAGCTGTCTCGCCCAAAGCCCGCGATAGAGCGACGATCGTGCCGGTCAAGGTAGTGCCCATAGAGTAGGGCAAGATGTGATCCCAAATAACCTGCCACTTAGTAGCACCTAGAGCATAGGCAGCCTCTCGTACTGTACCCGGAATAGCCCGAATACCCTCACGAGTAGTCACAATGATCACCGGTAAAGCCAACAAAGCCAAAGTCAGTCCAGCCGTAGCCAAACTTGATCCCAAACCCAAGCCATACTTGAATATGCCTAGACCCAATAAGCCATAAATAATCGAAGGCACGCCAGCTAGATTAGTGACATTTACTTCAATGAAGTCGGCAAACCAATTTTTTTTGGCATATTCTTCTAGGTAAACAGCAGCCCCGATGCCTAAGGGCACTGCTACAGACGCTGTGACCACAATTACAATGAGGCTGCCAACCCATGCTGAATACACCCCAGCATTTTCGGCGCGAGAACTAGGGAACTTGGTCAAAAAAGCCAAGTTAAGTTGAGGGGCACCATCAATAACTAGTTTAGTAATCAATACACCCAGCACCAAAATTGCTAAGCCCATAGTGGCCATGCCCAATACCGTAAAAGCGCTATCAAAAAACTTGCTTTTGGCAATCGTGGCCTTAAGTTTTAGTGCTTCGGCATCTAATGGCAGTGGCGCTAGTTTTTCAGCAGGAAAAGTCATATTTTGTTGCTCCTAGTAAGCCTCACGGTATTTCTTCTTCAAGAAATGACCAATAATATTGAATGCTAAGGTCATGAGTACTAAGGTTAGACCTGCGGCAAAAATGGTTTGATACTCGATCGAACCATGTTCAATGTCACCTTTAGAAACCGAGACAATATAGGCGGTAATCGTCAGCGCCGGATCTAAGGGGTTAATGGTGAGGTTGGCCTGTCCACCGGCAGCGATCGCCACAATCATAGTTTCGCCGATCGCCCGCGAAATCCCTAAAATATAGGCTGCCGAAATCCCGGAAATCGATGCTGGTAAAACCACGTTTAAAGTGGTGTGCAAACGAGTTGAACCCATGGCATAGGAGCCTTCGCGCAAGGATACTGGCACTGATCGCATGGCATCTTCACTTAATGAGCTGATGTAAGGAATAATCATAATCCCCATCACCAAGCCCGCACTGAGCATACTAGAGCCACCCATACTAGGTACCACCGCCTGCAAAATGGGACTGACAAACAGTAGGGCAAAGTAGCCATAGACCACCGTAGGCACACCGGCTAATAGCTCTAGCACAGGTTTGACAACTTCCCGAACGATCGGCTTGGCGAATTCGCTCAAATAAATGGCTACGATCGTCCCCATGGGAATTGCTACCAACAGGGCGACTAAGGTAATGACTACTGTGCCAGTCACTAGGGATAGAATGCCGTATTTACCATCTTCTGCTGTTTCAGATGGTGCCCAATTAGGGTCGGTGAAAAATCGCCAGAGCGACACGTGAGAAAAAAAGCTGATAGATTCATAGAGCAGAGTCCCCACAATTGCAGCGGTAATCGCCACGCTAGAAAATGCTGCCAGAAACAAAGCAACCTCGATCGCTTTTTCGCCAATCTTGCGCCATTTTCGATCGGGCAGACTGGGTAATGGACTGTCATTAATTTGCATAATTCAGGAGTCTGAAACACACCAGAGATTTGAATGAGATATTTTGATTGCGGTAGATAATAAAAAACTCGATGTTGTAAACGCTTTCAGATTACAGACGGAAGTACACCTTTGACAAGTAGTCAACATGTAAATCCTACATCGAGTTGTTTAAGTTGTGGTTATCACATTCGGTTGAAACAAGCAAATTTCAGCAAGACCTGATCTACTTAGATTCTTTTGCCAAAATTTCTTCGATTTTTAGGCCGATCGCTTCTTTGCCACCAAAGACTGTTCCCAGTTTTTTGGCTTTGACTTTTTCATTGATCTTGGTATAAGCAGCTTCGGGCAAGGGGATATACTTAGTTGCAGCGCTGGCTTTAGGGACTTGAGCCATGTAGTAATCTACAAACTCTTTCACTCCGGGCTTCTCTAAAGATTTGCTGCTTACATAGATAAACAGTGGACGTGATAGAGGCGAATACGTCCCATTTTTCGCACTTTCAACAGAGGGTAATACCGCTCCTTTGCCATTGTCGATACCAACTGCTTTGAGTTTAGTTTTATTGGCTTCATAGTATGAATAACCAAAGTAGCCCAGAGCATTTTTATCGCCGCTTACCCCTTTGACTGTCACATTGTCGTCTTCGGTAGCAGTATAGTCAGCACGAGTTTCCTTGGCTTTACCGTTGATTGCTTCAGTGAAGTAGTCAAAAGTACCAGAGGATTTACCAGCGCCAAATAAAGCCATTTTCGCATCAGGGAAGGCTGGGTTTACATCTTTCCACTTCATGACCTTGCCGGTTGCTGCTGGCTCCCACATTTTCTTCAGGTCAGCAACTTTCATGCTGGTAGCCCAAGTGTTGGCCGGATTAACTACAACGGTGAGTGCATCGTAGGCGATCGGAATTTCTAAATAATCAATGCCTTTGGCCTTACATTCATCAATTTCTTTCTGTAAAATTGGCCGAGAAGCGTCACTAATATCGGTTTCACCCCGACAGAACTTCTTGAAACCACCACCCGTACCAGAGGTACCTACAGATACTTTTTTGCCAGCATTAGCTTTGCCAAAAGACTCGGCAATGGCTTCACTAATCGGAAATACTGTGCTAGAACCATCAATTTTGATGTCACCCGCTTTTGTATCACTCGCCCCTCCGCTGCTGGCGCTAGTCGCTGCTGCATCGGGACTTTTCTTGGTTGGATCTGCGGCGTTATCTGCTTTATTTTTGCAGCCTCCCAACATGGCCAAAGATAGCGCTAGGGGCAAAAGGACAAGAGTTACTTTGTGCTGATTGGCAAACATATTAAGTTTTGGTAAGTATTTATACACATTTTCATCAAGGCTACTACAATTAGACTTCGGCAAGATTAAGTAATGGTTAAGTAGCAGAAGTCAATCTCCTATAGAACCCTAACAAAATTAAGTTAAATCTAGGTGTGCTTGATGCACTATCCGCAAAATCGCCGATCGATCTAGCAATAGTTCCATATCAACTAAGCTCAACCACAGCAAAAACTCAATATTGCCCGCTGGCCCCACCAATGGTGAATAGGTCAGTCCATGAGGATACCAGCCCATTGATACAGAGGTGTTCAGGACTCCTTCGATCGCCCCCGCCTGCGCCACAGCATCGCGCACCACCCCATTTTTACCGATCGCTTCCCGACCTACTTCAAACTGCGGTTTGACCAATAAAATTAGCTCTTTGTCGCCCACTAGCAAATTAGCTAACGCAGGCAAAACTTTGCCCAAAGAAATAAACGATACATCCACCACCCCCAAATCAGGGCGCAGATTTTCAGCCTGATAAAGTTGCTCGGCGGTTAAATTCCGCAGATTGGTTCGTTCTTTTAAGACCAGTCGATCGTCGGTGCGGATCTTCCAGTCCACTTGGCCATAGCCGACATCAATGCCATAGACTAACTTGGCTCCCAACTGGAACAGGCAATCAGTAAAGCCGCCGGTAGAAATGCCGCCATCTAAGCAGACTCGATCGATTACCGAAACCCGAAATTCTGCCAAAGCCTTAATTAGTTTTTCGCCGCCTCTGGAAACAAAGCGCGGTCTTTCCTTGACTTCAATTAAGGCATCGATCGGCACCTCAGTACCCACTTTATCGACAATCTCTCCTTTCACCCGCACTTCCCCAGCCTGAATCAGCCGCTGAGCCAACTGCCGAGAAGAACAGAGTTCGCGCTCTACCAATAATTTATCGAGTCTTAGTTTGGCCACAGTTAGAAATAAACGGTAAAATTATGGCAGATATTGCTTCACTCTAGCTTAGTTGAGGGTCTGGCTATGTGCATTTGCATTAATTGTGAGTACGTCGATCGGTGCTTCACCTATCACGCGGTAGAAGGCCAGCATGAACAGGTACATCTTACCGATCATCCTGATTTCGATGCTACCGAACCCAGTATTAATGTTAATATTCGTCCTCAGGATGACTGCGTAGAAATGGAATGGGACGTGGTAGGCTGCTTAAGCTTTAAGCAAGACCAGGGAAAATGGGCAAGATTGCGCCCAGGAGAATTGATTCCTACCTAGCTAGCTCCTATCAAGATTTTGGTAAACTATCGAAATAAATTTCTGGATCAATGTCTATATCGATTCCCCTTCAGAGACGCTACGCGAACGTATTCTGGAAAAGGCCAATCCTTCTGCAATTCGCCTACGCAAACAAAAAATAGGCTCTAGCAGTATGATACCAAGAAGTTTCTAGAATCATTGCTGACTATGCCAGTTCTGCTCACCATCCAGCTCGATCACCACAGCTCGCTTGCGGCCACCGATCGACTTTCGCTCACCGCCGAAGAACGCGGCAAATCTCGCTGTCCATATATTACCGATGGTGGGCAAGAAGTTTATTTACAAATCAAGCGCGGGACTAACTTGCACCAAGGCGATCGATTGCAAGCCGCTGATGAATCTTTGGTAGTCGAAATTCTGGCCAAACCAGAGCAGGTGATAGTGGTCAGCGCCCAGCATCCCCTCGACTTGCTGCAAGCCGCTTATCACCTGGGCAATCGTCATGTGCCGTTAGAAATCACCGATGATCATTTGTATTTGCTGCCCGATTCGGTACTGCGAGAGATGTTGCTTCAGCGTGGTTTGACTGTTGAGGAAGCCGATCGACCTTTTCAGCCCCAAGCCGGAGCCTACCAAGCCACCCCTCATCACCATCATCACTGATGGATTCTACCGCTCTATTAACGCTCCTCCAGCTTACCAGCCCCGCTTTACCGGTAGGAGCCTATAGCTACTCTGAGGGGTTAGAAACTTTGGTAGATCAAGGTCTGATCAAATCTGCTGCCGATTTGCAAACTTGGCTTACCGAATCTTTGGCTACTGGCTCGATCGGCATCGAAGCAGCCATTTTAATCCGCGCCCATCGGGCTTGGACAACAGGCGATCAACAGCAGGTAATTTACTGGAATCACTGGCTCTCAGCCACTCGGGAGACAGCCGAATTGCAACAGCAAAATTGGCAAATGGGTCGATCGTTACTCAAGCTCTTGCAAGATCTTTATCCTCGCCCCTATTCCACTGGTGACTGGTCAGGCTGGGATATGGCGGAGAACTGGAACATGGCGATCGTTTTTGCCTTAGCTGCTGGATTGGCGGAAATTGATGAATACACTGCCATCTTGGGGTATCTACATAGTTGGGCAAGTAACCTAGTCAGCGCTGGAGTTAAACTCATTCCGTTGGGGCAAACTGCTGGCCAGAAACTCATGCTGCAACTGGCTGAGCCGATTAGAATGAGTGCCGATCGATCTTTAATACTGCTCGATGATCAGCTTTTTAGTTGTAGTTGGGGCTTAGCAATTGCTAGCATGGCTCATGAAACCCAATACAGTCGATTGTTTCGCAGTTAAATTATGACTTCTCCTTTTCGCATTGGTGTAGCTGGTCCAGTTGGCTCTGGCAAAACGGCTCTAGTGGAAGCACTATGCAAAAATTTACGCGATCGCTATCAGTTAGCCGTAGTCACCAACGATATCTATACCCAAGAAGATGCTCAGTTTTTGGTGCGTGCCCAGGCGTTATCTCAAGAGCGCATTAGAGGGGTAGAAACCGGCGGCTGTCCCCACACCGCGATTCGAGAAGATGCTTCTATGAACATTGCGGCGATCGAGGGGCTGGAGCAGCAGTTTCCTGATTTAGATTTGATTTTTGTGGAAAGCGGCGGTGATAATTTGGCGGCTACTTTTAGTCCAGAGTTGGTGGATGCCACTATTTATGTGATTGATGTAGCTGGCGGCGATAAAATTCCCCGCAAGGGTGGCCCCGGCATTACTAAGTCAGATTTGTTGGTAATTAATAAGATTGACTTAGCTAAATATGTAGGCGCAGACTTGGCTGTAATGGAACGCGACACCCTAAAAATGCGGGTTGGCAAGCCCTATGTTTTTACTAACTTAAAGATTGGCGAAGGATTAGTAGAAGTCCTGGCATTCATAAATCGCCAAGCACTTCTGTCGCAATAAATACCTTTGATTAAATACAAATATCATAATGTATCCTGGTATACATTATTTTCCGATTTATTTGAGTAAAATCGCGGACATCATTTAAGACATCACGCCGCTGCGCTGCTTAGTTTCATAACTAGCAGCCTGTCGGGGTAATAATCTGTAATGCCGACTGTTACTGGATTACAGCTATCCAGGCTTTACAAGATAATTGTTTACTGGATAGGGCTTCTGGGGTTTCACTCCGACAAGCTGCTAGATAGTGGCTTTGCACAAACAAAAAATATATGGAGTGATTTCTGCTCATGGCTCGTAAGTTTCGTCGGCTTGACACTTCCTGCTCTAAAGAAACGGGGATTCTTGAATAGTCCATATTCGAACTCTCAAAGGCGTAGTCAATGCGCCCCTACTGATTCCCTCAAGGCACAGCCCTAAAGTTACCGCTACTTTTCTCAAAATATTGGCTGCACCATTACAGTCAGCATTTATTTTTACACCATCAGCACTGCGATACAAACCTCGCTCTACACGTTTTCCAGATTCTTTCCACCGCTCGGGTTTTTCACCGTATTTTGGCAGAGTATCTGAATCTAGAAAACTTGCCTTGCTGGTGTAGCTTTCTTCTGTTTCAATAAACTGAATTCCGTACTGCTCACACAACTGAGCAATTCTGTCTTTCAGCCTGCCTGTCGGAATTTGGACAAATTTTTGATTTGTTTTCTTGTTCATATCAGCCCCATCTTTTTGGCCTTGGTTCCAACCGAAAACTAAGGTTCCAATCCTATCTCTTATACAGTGATTAATTACCAGTCTAGCTGCTTTATTTATTGCATCTCGAACTTGGCGATTACGCTTTTCGGTAATAGTTTCTAGTTTTTTAGACCAGAATCCTTGAGGTTTTCCATCTTTAATATTAGCAATTTGTTTGTTGTAAAACTGGTTAAGAGATTTCAGATGAAGTCCATCAACAATAAAGGATGTACCTAAGTTACTCACGCATGTTAACCAATTATCTACACCATGGTCTATTCCCAAGCATCTTGCTGGGTCTAAGTCTTGTTGCTCCGTCTCTTGTTTATAAACGAATTCAATATAGAAATGCCCGTTTCTTGGTAAAATTCGATACTCTCTAATTTTGCTACAATCCAGGTTTGATGGAGCTGGTAAGTCGAAAGAATCTATACCGAACCACGCTTTTACTTTTGTCCCCAATGGAAATTTGAGCAAGCCATCTTTCAACCGAACAGAACGACCTGTGTAAGTTACTAATGCCAATCCTCCTTTTCTATATTTAGGAAGTCTTGGCTTCTGACTCACATCCCCAGTTTTGACACCTTTCAGCAAACCAATATAAGATTTGAAAGATTCAGCTACAGTTGTTAAAATTTGCTGTGCTGTATCAGAGTAAAAAGCTTGATAGTGTAAATTTTGATTGCGAGTCCCTAACTCTTTATGCAGTTCTGCTCTGTTAGGAACTTTACCAGTCTTAAAAAATAATTGTCGGGCGTAGTATATTCCGCAGTTAGAAAGCTTAACTGATTCACTGCAAAGAAATTCTAGTATAGATTTCAGCTCTTTGCTAGGGCTGATTAAGTTTTGCTGGCATCCAAACATATGACTATTAATGTTGACGTTACTTATATGGTAGTCTACAATTAAAATAACTGTCAATTAAATAGCTGTGAGAAAGAAATTTTACGATTACAGACACTACAACCATGCAGTCGGATTAGCCATTATGTATCTGATCTGGATATCTAAACGTAGGAAAAAAGTGCTAATTCGAGAGATTAGAGATAGGATTTTTCAAGTGTTCTCGGAATTAGCAACAGAGAAGGATTGGAATATTTGAGTTTTAGAAATTGCTCCAGATCACATCCATCTATTTATCGAAGTACATTCGACTGATGCAATATACTAAGTAGTTAAAGCATTCAAGGGCAGATCAGCTCGATATCTAAGACAGGAATTTGAACATTTGAAAAAGCTTCCATCTATGTGGATTGACAGTTATTTCTTTTCCACTGATAGTAATGTTTCAGCGGCTTTAGCCGGTATTGCAGGCGCGCTGTTTACGGTGCAGTCTGGAATTATCACTCCCAATGCCATGGATATTTCGTTTTTGATCGAGATGATTATCTGGGTGGCAGTGGGTGGTCGCGGCACATTGGTAGGAGCGATCATTGGGGCTTTGCTGGTGAATTTTGGTAAAAGCGTTTTGAGCGAGCAGTTTCCGGCCTTCTGGCTATTCTTTCAGGGTGCCATGTTCTTAGTCGTGGTGGCTGCTGTGCCTGATGGTTTGGTGGGTTGGGCGCGACGAACCTGGCAGGAGCTGGAGCAAAGGAGCAAAAGTCGATCGGCTACTTATCCACAAATTGATCTTGACGAAAATTTGCACCAGGAAAAAATACAAGCTGAAAAACCACATAATTCAGGTAAGTAGTCATGGAAAGAATTCTAAATATTCAAGAGCTTACGGTGAGCTTTGATGGCTTTAAAGCCCTAAATGATCTAAATTTTAGCCTCGATCGAGGAGAGTTACGAGTAGTTATTGGGCCAAACGGAGCCGGAAAGACTACTTTTTTGGATGTAATTACCGGTAAAGTCAAGCCAACTAAAGGTTATGTGCAATTCAAAGATCGCAGTTTGCGCAATTTATCAGAAGACCAAATTAGTCGCCTGGGAATTGGGCGCAAGTTTCAAACTCCGCGCATTTATCAAAAGCTGACAGTGCGCCAAAATATTGAGCTGGCGGGGAATCCTCACAAAAGTTTGTTTGGTACTTTGCTGGGCAAAAAATCACCAGCAAGCCAGCGACAGGTGGCAGATTTATTGGGGGTAGTGGGACTAGAACCCAAGGCTGATATCACTGCGGAGCTGCTGTCTCATGGCGAAAAACAACGGCTAGAAATTGGTATGTTGGTAGCACAGTCCCCAGAATTATTGTTGGTTGATGAACCGGTGGCGGGTTTGACCGACGAAGAAACCGAGGAAGTCGGTCAACTATTATTAAATTTGTCTGCCGATCATTCCATTATTGTGATTGAGCACGATATGGAATTTGTACGACAGCTCTCGGCTGGCCTTGGTTCTCAGCAAGAAAATCGGGTCACAGTACTGCACGAAGGACATGTACTCTGTGAAGGCTCGATGGCCGAAGTCCAAAAAGATCCTCAGGTAATTGCGGTTTATTTAGGTAGCGAGGAACAACACTAATGTCAGCATATTCTGTTAAACACCAAGCTTCAGATGCCCTAGAGCCGATGCTCAGTATTCAAGATTTGAATGTGTACTATGGTGAAAGTCATATTCTGCGCGATGTGGATTTGAATGTGGCTTCGGGCAAAATGGTTTGTTTGATTGGTCGCAATGGGGTTGGTAAAACTACACTGCTCAAAACTATTATGGGCTTGTTGCCACAGCGTAGTGGCGAAATTTATTTTGAGGGTGGTTCTCTGAGTAAAATGCCTACCGATCGACGAGTAAAGTCTGGCATTGCCTATGTGCCTCAAGGGCGAGAGATAATTGCGCGGCTGACGGTGGAGGAGAATTTGTTGTTAGGCATGGAAGCGCGGGCTGGAGGTCGCAAGAAGAGCGATCGAATTCCAGCCGAAATATTTGATCTGTTCCCGGTGTTGCAGCAAATGTTGGGGCGAATGGGGGGAGATTTGAGTGGGGGGCAACAACAGCAGCTATCGATCGCCCGCGCCCTGATGGGAAATCCTCGGCTGCTGGTGTTGGATGAACCCACTGAGGGCATTCAACCTTCGATTATTTTAGAAATTGAGACAGCGGTGAAAAAGATTGTGCGGGAGACGGGGATTTCGGTGTTGCTGGTGGAGCAGCATTTACATTTTGTGCGGCAGGCTGATTGGTACTATGCGATGCAAAAAGGTGGCATAGTAGCCTCTGGTTCTACTGATGAACTTAGTAAAGATGTAGTGCAAAAGTTTTTGGCGGTTTAGCAATGGGCATTCACTAAGTGCATTTTCAACTATCAGTTTGGTGGATGTCGCTCAACCATCCATAATAACTTTCGGAGGTTCACGATCCCTTCTCGGTTGAGTTGTAACCTTTCGATCGTTGCGCGGCCAGTCATGGTTAAACCGATTAGTTGAGTGTAATTAGCACTCCAAGAAAAGTGCTGATGCCATTGATCTTGGCGGGGATGGTATAGTGGCGCTGATTTTCCGGTGACTGGATCGATTGACTCAATATGGCTGTATTTTAAGTTGTTGCACCCTTGACAGGCTAAGGCCAAATTTTCTAAATCATTAGTTCCTCCTCTAGTGCGAGGAATAATATGTTCGATCGAAAATGGATCTGGGCAGAATGCCACTTGGCTGAAGCAGTATTCGCAGCAACCTTTTGCACGTTGCTTTATGAAATTCTTTTGTTGTTGAGTTAGGCGTGGTTCAGACATAATCCAAGACTTCTGGATCAGAATCAATACCTAAAGATTTCATTAGTTCTGGTAGTGTTTGGTGGCGTAGCTCTGCTAGTTTAATTAGGGCCTGTACTCTCTGTACATTTAGTTTTTCTAGGCGATCGCTTGTTGCGATTAGTTGCTGGTGTTCATGTTGAGTCAATGTTTCAGCTTGGCGCTTGGCAATCAGAGCATGATACTGTTCCCATTCTGATGGGGAAAGGCCTATGTTGATTTGCTGTATAAGTTCGGCTTCTGTATTTAAAGCAGAGTGTTGAGTTTGAAAACGTTCTTGCAGGGTGTTAAGAATGTAGATACCTGGCTCGATGCCTTGCTCTGTTGCAGCAGAAAAGAGCTGCTGTTCCAGTTCTGAAGGTAGCTGAAGCGTAATAATGCTCATGATTTCCGTAATGCTGGCAAGGTTTCGTTTAGTTTAACATTTGAGCTTTAAACATGAGAGTAATATCCCATAATCAAGTCTCATAAGCAGTATCAGGCTATTTGGAGGGGGGCTGTAAACCCAGAATGAGCTGAGTAAAGATGTGGTGCAAAAGTTTTTGGCTGTTTAGCTCAACCAAGCAAACAGCTCTTGAACTGTAAGGTGAAGCTCGCTGGCCAATGATGGGACTGGCAGAACTTGCTCGGGTTCATCAAATACTTCTGTTTCTTGCTTGGAGCGATATACAAAGACAGTTTTTTCAGTAGGATCGATCAACTAACCTATGGGGGTTCCATGCTTCAAGCAATGTAAAATGTTTTTTGTAACCTTTGTCTAGCCTTGATCTGGTGATAGTATTTCAATTGTCCAGTCTGGGGCAATAGCAAACACATTGGCGATTTCGCCATTTTCATCACGAGGAATTCGCTGCCAGCTAAAAACTGTGATATCAGGAACGATTGATCGATCGCCAAATGTGCAGCGTAGTTCAGGAAAAGCCCGAGCGATGCACTGAGCTTTAACTACATTGTCGATGGCGGGTACAAGCTCTCCTTGAATCGCGCTATGTTTTCCCTTGGGCATTGGTTTCTGAATAATTTGACCATCAATGTATTCACTGGCAGGCTTGGTTTCAGGCAAGTCCAGAAACTCCTCTAATGTCAGCGCTTTAGCTAGTGTTGGCATCATAAAAAATCGGTTCATAAACAACTAATTTAATTGTGATTTAATAGCAATTTCAAATATTAGCTGAGAGGTGTAAAAACATACATCAAATTCTTGGAAAAAATTTGTTCTGCCTAAAAGTAAAGGTATATTTCTGGCTTGAGTCCAAGCAAAAACTAGCGGAACAGATGGAAACTTAGTAACCTCCGCTGACAGAATAACTCCTTTTGCGGGAGATTGAGCCAGATTACCGGCTAGAGCAACTGATATTGTACAATTATCCCAATTCAGTCCTAGTTCCAATCCGATTTCATAAGGCAAAACATTAACACTTGCTCCTGTATCCAGCAATCCTGATACTGAGATTGCGTTATCTTGATATAACAAGCTCAAAGAAAGTTGCGGAACCATGATGGTTTCGCCCAATGAATTAGATCTTTCGGTGAATTCAAATCGTTCTTTAGATGCCATGTTATTCTGCTACTTGTTGTTTGTGCTGTTGTAGCATACCAGTTAGAACTTTCTCGGCTGAAAAAGCATCATAGGGCGACCAAACTTCATAAGTTCTGCCATCTTCAAGGAAGGTCACATCTTGCTCTTCCTTAGCTAGTTCTGTAGCCAAAAACTGAATAGCTCTGATTTTTTCTTGATGAGATAGCTGTTGTAAGGAAGGTAACATTTCTGTGAGCATCATGGAAATAGCCTTATATATTATAGAATAATAAATCTGACATTAGCTTTTTTGTTTGCATAGCGTCTCGACAGAAGGATCAATTATACTATACGAGTCGCTGAACTTATTTTACATCTTGGATAGCTCAATCCTACTGCAAAAATTCGTCAAGATTATTCTGAATTGACACTCCTAGCGAAATAGACTGATCGATTACAGCACTAACAATCTTATCAATTATGTTGATGTTATTAGCCTTGACAGATCCAAGCTCCCCAGAAGTAAGGGTGGGCAAGAGGTTTAATATCTTCTGGGGTATCCTCAGAAATTGGCATGAAGCCTTTTTTTAATTCAGCAATCACCTCCGGGCCAAGCTGACTTTTTTTGAGATCACCCAATGTTATATCGCGGACATATCTCTGAGCAGCAGCAAGAGCAGTAGCTGGAGGCATCCCAGATTTGTACAGCTCAAAAAACTTCTCCATCAACAGAGCGGAGGGTTTGGTGGGGATGTTCCAAAGGCTGGTGATGACGTATTTGGCTCCAGCGATCGCCAGCGCCCGACGTAAGCCAAAGACTCCTTCGCTGTTTTTGATTTCACCCATGCCGCTCACGCAGGTAGCAATGATTGCTAGTTCTGTGCCCCATAAGTTGCACTGCATCACATCTTGAGCAAAGATGATGCCTTTGCCAAACAGCGGGGATTCTACGCCTTTAAATCGCCAGATGTTAGCGCCAGCTAGGGCAAAGCCGCAGCGGAGCATGGGGTCGCTGGTGGCTGTATTTAAAATATCGGTGGCGGGTGGACGGATACCATAGCGATCGATGATGGCGAGAATCCTTTGACCATCTTCACTGCCTGCTTGCTTTTGCCAGAATTCACGGAGTTCTGAGGTGATTTCTGACTGATGTCTGCTGATGATGTTTTCTTCTTGATCGATCGGGCACTTACGAAGCATCTCCAGTAAAGTCTGGGGTGGCAAGCTAAAACCGTGAGTGGCGATCATTAGCAGTTGTGGGGAGTTGACTTGTTTAAAGCGATCGATAGTGGCCTCGATGCCGCTGTAGCAGGGTACTTGATAGGCGGCGGCGACCAGTTCGCCCAAGATCTTGTTGATAGGTAATGGCTCAAAGCGCTGTTCTGGTGGAGCATCACTAACCTGGAACTCTAGCTTGGGATTGGTGATAGCTATGTCCTGATTTTGGGGAAAGGGGATGACGTTGCTGCCGTCATAGTCGGGATCTGCCAAAACTAGAGGAGGGTTGGTAGAGGGTGCGATTTGACGACGGAGGAGGTCACGGGCGGTGTTGAGGTAGTGGATTTGGTATCGATCGCCAAAGTATTGACCGTCGGTCTTTAGTAGATGAAGGGGGAGCAGGTGGAGGTGGCTATCGGGGGCAAAAAAGCAGGTGCCGGTGACAGGGAGATGGGGCAGTAGTAAGTTAAGGAAATCTGCCAAGTCTTCTTTAGCTGGAGGCATGAGAGCATCTCTCGCGCCACTATTTTGGCCATCAAAGTCTCTCTGGGCTTGGGCATTGCGGAA
>JAYSRP010000048.1:0-3572 GCA_043721015.1 Synechococcales cyanobacterium
AACGAAAACGATTCGCCTCGGGGGCGGATTTACCTGATGGACGCTCTAAACAAAGCAGATGATGATGAGCGCCAGATTCCCCTTTCTCCCACCACCGTCTCCCACTTCGATAGCTGCTTGGGCTGCTTGGCCTGTGTCACCATCTGTCCTTCTGGCGTAGCCTACGACAAACTCATTGCAGCCACCAGACCACAGATCGAGCAACAGCACCAACGACCTTTGGTGGAGAAAATTTATCGCCAGCTAATTTTTAGCCTCTTTCCTTACCCCGATCGATTACGTCTATTACTCTGGCCACTATTGGTATACCGGCAATCTGGACTCCAGCAACTAGTCCGCAGCACTAAGCTGTTACCTAAAGTCTCACCCCACTTAGCAGCCATGGAAAGCGTATTACCAGCTTTCACTGCGGCAGATTTGACTGTAACTTATCCTGAAAAGATTGCCCCTACCGCATCGCCAAAAACTGACCCCAAAAAATATTATCGGGTGGGGATGATCCTGGGCTGTGTGCAAAGATTATTCTTTGATCGAGTCAACCAAGCCACTATTCGAGTCTTAACGGCCAATGGCTATGAAGTAGTTATTCCTCCTAGCCAAGGTTGCTGTGCAGCTTTGCCTCAGCATCAGGGACAAACAGAACAGGCTCAGACTTTAGCTAGACAAATGGTAGATAGTTTCCGAGGGTTGGAATTAGATGCCATTATTATTAATGCAGCGGGCTGTGGTCACACCCTCAAAGAATATGGTGATATTTTGGCTGGCGATATAGCCTATCAACATCTGGGCGAAGAGTTTTCTCATCAGGTGAAGGATATCCAAGAGTTTTTGGCATCGATCGATTTCATAGCACCACTAAATAGCATTAGCGATCGACCTCTGCCCGTGGTCTACCAAGATGCTTGCCATTTACTCCATGGTCAAAAAATCAGTGTGCAGCCACGAGATTTGTTGAAGCGAATTCCGCAAGTACAACTATTAGAACCAGTAGATGCAGCGCTATGCTGTGGTAGTGCTGGTGTCTATAACATGTTGCAACCAGAGGTCGCAGAGGAGTTGGGGCAACAAAAGGTAACTAATTTAGTAAACACCGGAGCCAGCATTATTGCCTCGGCAAATCCGGGCTGTAGTTTGCAAATTAGCAAACATCTGGCAGAGCAAGGACGAGATGTGCCGGTGTATCACCCGATCGAGCTACTAGATATGTCGATCCGAGGTGTGCAACTGCCATGATCACAAGCAATCAGCAAAATATTGGGAATAATGAGACAGTGAAACTCAAGGTACTTTTTCGTGGCTAAAATATCCTATAAGAAACTGCTAGTCGGCGATCTAAGTTGGAAAAGATTTATGCGATCGGTACTGTTTATATATATCTTTTTTGCTGTGTACATCTTTTTCCGTGCCGACAGCATGATTTTTATGCCTCAAGCCGCAAGTTATCAAGACAATAAAGACATATTGAAACTACCAGTCAGCAAAACCGAAAAGATTTCGGCCAGATATTTACCCAATCCCCAAGCCAAATACACCATCCTCTACAGTCATGGCAATGCCAGCGATTTGGGTGACATGCGACCCACCCTCGATCGACTGCGCCAATGGGGTTTCAGTGTGTTCGCCTACGACTATCGTGGCTATGGCACTAGCGATGGCAGCCCCAGTGAAAATAATGCTTACCAAGATGCCGATGCAGCATATAGCTACTTAACCAAAGAACTCAAAATACCGCCACAGCAAATCATCATCTACGGTCAATCGCTTGGTGGTGGCGCGGCCACAGAACTGGCTGCCAAGTATCCAGTAGCTGGTTTGATTTTAGAAAGTACTTTTACCTCGGCTTTTCGGGTTGTGGTGCCTATTCCTATTTTGCCCTTCGACAAATTTACTAATCGAGATAAACTCCGCAAAGTGCGCTGCCCAGTTTTAGTGATGCATGGCGAAGCCGATGACATTATTCCAATCCAACATGGCCAGAGACTCTATGCCTCGGCACCAGAACCCAAGCAGTCACTGTGGATACCGGGGGCTGGGCATAACGATTTTATGGAAGTGGCTGGCGATCGACAGCAAAAGGCTTTATCATCCTTTGAGCAGCTTATAGACAAACATCAATCAGTGAAATAGGTCGTTATGGATGAGCAAACTTGGTATAGCATCAAAGCCAAATACCCGATCGGAACCTTCGTGCGAGGCAAAGTAATCCGGCACAAGCATTTCGGCATTTTCTTAGATATTGGAGAGCCGGGAGTCACAGGCTTGATTCGGATCGTAGATTTTGTAGATGTAGGTGAAATGCGAGAAGACATGTACCCACCGATCGGAGCCACTGTCGGCGGAATTATTTACGAAAACAGCGACAGCGAAAACGCTCAACTTAACCTCAGCGCCAAACCCAGTATCATCCACGACTTTTTAATGAACCTGCGCAAACAAGACGAAATCGATCCCACATATCTGCAAGATATGTAGAATCCCACCAACCCAAAAATCAGAATGGGAGGGGCAGGTTTATTCACAAACCAAACACAACAACAAAATCTTCAAATAAAAACCTGCCCACCCCACCAGTCACCCCCTCTAATTCCAGTAATTTATTAGCTTTTTCAAACTCATAGCATCTCAAAGAATTATGACTTTTGGACTAGCACAGCTAAGTTCAGTGGGAGACTGGAGGCACAGCATTTCCCCGGTGACATAATGACTAATTCACACAAACTGCTCAAGATTTTAATTGGTGTAGCTTGGATCGATGGCCAAGTTCAGGATAATGAACGCAGCCTGATATTACAAATTGCTCAGGAACAAGGCTTAGCAGCAGATCCTATACTTAGTGACTTACTAAGTAACATGGGCGATCAAACTGTCCAAATAACCGATTGCCAACATTGGATTCACGATTATTTGGGCGATCACCCCAGCCCAGCAAACTATCAACAGCTACTAGAAGCATTAAGCAGCATTATTTATAGTGATAACGACGTGGCCACTGCCGAAGCACAGCTATTAATGGACTATCAACAGCTAGATCCTCAGCTACATGGGGCGGACTTATCTGTAGGTCAAACCATTTTAGCTAAACTGCGCACCGTCTATCAAAAATTAGCAGCATAGCTAAGCTTCTTTAAAAAAGCGAATCAGCTCCCGAGCGTGTTCCAAAAATTGCCCATCTACGGTAATTTGAGAAATGGCCTGCTTCGCTTCTTGAGCTAACCTTTGATGCTCCAACTCATTGCTGGCTTTGCTATCGGCCAAAGCCGCCTTCATTTTAGACATTTCCTGCCGCAGACCTTCCCAGCGCTGGTTTTGACCATTTAGCCAAGAAGTTTCTTCTTCGGGATTCAACTGCTCAGTTAACTGCTTCACCCGGTATTCTAACTGGTCAAACCGATCGCGCAGTTCCAAAATATCGGCGCGGGGATAAGCAAATTGTTCTTCCATCGATCGCAGCCGAGTCGCCAAATATTCGTAGGTACTAATTGCTGGTCGCAGCAAAGTTAGCAACAATACTCCCACCGAACTCCAGTAGCCCAAAGATGTGATGCCACTTGCTGATAGCCAATATAGCCCGA
>JAYSRP010000049.1:0-3557 GCA_043721015.1 Synechococcales cyanobacterium
GGAGCCGGAGCGCAAAACGAAGTCTCTTGCTCCCTCTCCCCTTGTGGGAGAGGGCTGGGGTGAGGGGTAGCCAATGTGTCCCGCGTTAAATTGGTACCCTACTTATTTTTTAATACTTCATTAAATTGGCTTCGAGGCGCACCATTGCCACATGGGCATAGCCCCATTGATCTAAAGGATGCACTGTTAGATATTTATCGACAAAATGCTCAATAAAATCTTCGCGCTGTTCGATCGGGATACAGTGAGTAAAAGGCATCCAGGTAGTGCGAATCCAGTTGCTTAGACCGGTACGACCTTGATGGGTCATATCTTTGGGGACTAATCTCAACTGCTCAATTTTGAATTTAGTTTCTGCCAACCAGACAGTATAGTCTTTATCACTATAAAAGGAATAGGTATTATTGAAATCATGAAAGTACTGCTGCCACTCATCTAACACCATTAACTCAGCAAAAACCCTTAAAACTTCTGCTGCATTACCTTGGCCGCCACAAGATACGACTAGCCTGCCGCCGCTCCGCAAAACTTGGCTAGCTCCGCGTAGAAATGCTTGATGATCATCTACCCAATGTAGAGCTGCATTAGAAAAACAGAGGTCAAACTCTTCTTGAAAATTGAGAGATCGAGCATCAACTTGCTCAAAAGAAAGATTGGGAAAATCGCTGCGAGGATAAGTGCGAGCCGCATATGCAATCATCTCTGCTGAATTATCAATTCCTACCACCCGGCTGTTAGGTAAGGTTTTAGCAAAGTCTGCCGTAACTTTGCCATCGCCACAGCCCACATCTAAAATTGCTTCGCTGCCTTGGAGTTTGACCTCGTGTAACAGCTCTCTAGCCCAACCTTGCTGAGCATCAGAGTTTTGGGCGTATTCTGTTGGATTCCAAGTCATGATCATATATTATTACTGGGTTGACAGCGAGTGAATTTATTTGCCAGATATTCAGGACGATAGCCCAAATTATTCATTTTGTCCGTAAGAAAAGGTTAGGTATTCATCGCAGTTTTTGGTAACATTATGTAAATTCTCCTGGCAAAAACTGTGAAAGCGATAACCCTGCTTGGCTCCACCGGTTCGATCGGCACCCAAACTTTAGATATTGTTCGTGAACACCCCGATCGCTTTCGCTTAGTAGGTTTGGCCGCTGGTAGCAATGTCGAACTGTTGGCGCAGCAGGTGCAAGAATTTCGCCCTCAAATCGTGGCGATCGCTAACAAAGCTAAATTTGGGGAGCTAAAAGAGGCGCTGAGCAGCCTAGATTATCAACCACAACTGTTAGCCGGAGAAGAAGGCTTAGTAGAAGTCGCCCGCTATGGCGATGCCCAGAGCGTGGTGACAGGGATAGTAGGCTGTGCGGGGTTATTGCCGACTTTGGCGGCGATCGAGGCGGGTAAAGATATTGCTTTGGCCAATAAAGAGACCTTGATTGCTGGTGGTCCGGTGGTGCTGCCCTTGGTGGCGAAGCATGGCGTGAAGCTGTTACCGGCAGATTCTGAGCATTCGGCAATATTTCAGTGTTTGCAGGGTGTACCCACTGGTGGCCTGCGCCGAATTATTTTGACGGCCTCCGGTGGTTCTTTTCGGGATTGGCCAGCAGAGAAGCTTCAGCATGTGACGATTGCTGATGCCTTGAAGCACCCGAACTGGTCGATGGGCAAAAAAATCACGATCGATTCAGCGACTTTAATGAATAAGGGATTGGAAGTTATTGAAGCTCATTATCTATTTGGCCTAGGCTATGACGATATTGATATTGTGATTCATCCCCAGAGTATTATTCACTCTTTGATTGAAATGCAAGATACCTCGGTGCTGGCACAGCTTGGCTGGGCAGATATGCGCTTGCCGCTGCTCTATGCCATGTCTTGGCCAGAGCGGATTGCTACCGACTGGCCGCAGTTAGATTTGGTGAAGGCTGGAGATTTAACTTTTAGAGAACCCGATCGAGTGAAGTATCCTTGCCTTAACTTGGCCTATGCAGCGGGCAGAGCGGGCGGCACCATGCCTGCGGTGTTGAATGGGGCGAATGAACAGGCGGTGGCGCTGTTCTTAGATGAAAAGATTCCGTTCTTGGCGATACCCCAGTTAATTGAACAGGTATGCGATCGGCATAGCGCTGACAACAATCAAAAACCCGCTTTGGCTGACATTATTGCGATGGATATATGGGCACGGCAAGCAGTGCTAGAGGCTAGCCAGAAACTATCTTTGGCTACAGTTTAATTCTTTGGCCGCTGATAGATTCAAATACACCGAGTTGCGTAATTCTGTTTGGAGGTGGCTGATTTGCCGCCTCTATTTGTTTAGGTCTTAATTTTTCTTGTGTAGCCCGGTATTTAGCGCTGTAGAATGGCTATTGCAGGAATGGCAAGCTAGCCATCAAACAGAAATTGCTGGGAGGCTAAAGCTGTGAGTACACCAGAAATTCATTGGTATCCGGGGCATATTGCCAGAGCACAGCGGCAGTTACAAGAGCAGCTCAAAAAAGTCGATGTGGTCTTAGAAGTACGAGATGCGCGGATTCCGCTGGCTACCCATCATCCGTTTGTGGAAACTTGGATTGGCACCAAGATGCACCTGTTGATTTTTAACCGGGTGGATATGATTACGCCGGAGGTGCGGCTGGCTTGGACTCAGTGGTTTAAATCTCAAGGGCAATCGATCTATTTTTCGGACGCGCGAGAAGGTAATGGAGTCGCAGCAATTATGAAAGCGGCGCAGGTGGCCGGGATTGCTATCAATCAACGGCGGAAGGAGCGAGGGATGTTGCCGCGTGCAGTGCGGGCGGTAGTGATTGGCTATCCCAATGTGGGTAAGTCGGCGTTGATTAACCGGCTGTTGAAAAAGCGGATTGTGGAGAGCGCCCGCAAGCCGGGAGTCACCAGACAACTGCGCTGGGTGCGCATCTCCGAAGAGCTAGAGCTGCTGGATGCGCCGGGGATTATTCCGGGGCGGCTAAATAACCAGGCAGCCGCTATTAAGCTAGCAATTTGTGATGATATTGGCGAGGCCAGCTACGATCGACAGCGAGTTACTTCAGCCATGGTAGAACTCATTAAAGATCTGGGGTATGGCCAAAACTTGATCTCTAAGTACGATATTGACCCCCTCACGATGACTGGCGAAGACTACATTCGAGCGATCGCCGACAAGCAGTATTTGGGAGACATGGAGCGCAGTGCTCACAACCTGTTGAACAATTTCCGCACTGGGGGCTTGGGGGCGATCAACTTAGATGTCCCCCCGGTTGTAGGTCAAGCCCCAGCAGCGATCGCTGAACCTAAGCTTGTTGCGGATTTAGTCTCTAATTTTCCTGATTTTTAGATTTTGGTAAAGAGCTTGTTTGGCAGCACCAATCGCTGTTTCACATTCAAGGATAGTCAAAACTATCAACTAGCATTGCCTCATGATTCATCTAGAAGTATGGGGTGTTTTTACCGCTGACTAGCAAGTGGCTGACCATGGTGAGGCTGCTCTGTTGTAGATCGCGGCTGGGGAAGAGCTAAATACCTTAGAGCGCTTACGTAGAAATTAATCCAGACGATTGCCAAAG
>JAYSRP010000050.1:0-18990 GCA_043721015.1 Synechococcales cyanobacterium
CCCAAAATACTCACGTTACCAGCGGTGCTGGGGAATAGCTCAATACCACCATGTTGGTCGGTAGTACCGGTTCCATTACCTGTCTTGCGAATTTCGTTACCAGAAATTACCAAACCAGTCAGATTGGCAGCAGTGGTACTGTTGCCACCTAAAATGCCCCGTTCATTGGTAAAGCCAATGAGGTTGTTGCTGATATTGGCAGCTAGCGCCCCGTTGATGACAACGCCAGACTGAGATTGGTTAGTAGGTGCTGTAAAGCTGAGAGCGGTAGTACCGATCGCATTTTCAGTCACTATGGCATTAGCCGCCCGCAGCAAGATATCACCCTGATTAGAACTAGCCGCACCAAATCCATGAATCGCAATATTTCTGATAGTAGCATTGGCACCATTTATATCAAGGCCATTAGCCACAACACCACTATTGGTGATTTCTACTTCTGGGGCGCTGAAATTAGCTAGAGGCAAGTTACCAACACCCACTGTGCTAGCAGCTCTTAAAGTCGATCCATTGCTGTTGTTGATGTTGTTAGTTTGAGTCCGACCATCGATCGAAGTATCAGCGTCAGTAATAGTTAATGGTGTCGCTAAGCTAATAAGAGCGCGGTTACTAGTAAGTTGACTGGGGACAGTTGACCGCAAACCAGCATGGGCATTGCCATCAGGAATCATGAAAATCGAGACTTCTTGGCCTGCTGCTGCTAATGGGGTATTTTGCACCAAACCACTATTAGTTAGGGCATTACTGTTGAGTACAAACTGGCGCAGTGAGCCTTGACCAAAATCATTAGTGTTCACGATCGTATCAAAGTTATAACCAAAATCAACCCCAGAAACTAGAGCTGTTCCAGCTTTCACCTTAGTCAAAGACTGCACATAGCCACTAACTGCGGCAGTGCCACCAGCAGTAGTAAATTGCTTCGTGGAAGGACTAAAGATGGCACCTGTGGCACCAGCACCTGTATCACTTTGGCTAGGAGTTTCGCCACCTACTCGATCGATCACCGGATTAACAGTCCCGGCGGTAACTCCAGCATCGGTCAAGAAGGTCTGAACTGGCAACAAACCGGTTGTGCCACCGGGACGATTGGATTTGACGGTGTTATTGACCACTCGTACATAGAAATCACCTACGGGTACTGCGGGGAAGGTATAGCCGCCATTAGCATCAGTGGTGGTCGATCGAACAAATTTACCAACGCTGTCATATAGCTCTACAGTAGCACCGACTACATTGGTTCCAGAAGATGCCGTTTTACTACGACCACTGCCACCACCATAGTTGGCATCTTCAAACACATTACCCGAGACATTTTGTCCCAAGATTGGTACAGTTGCGCTCGCACTGGCTTCGCGTTCACCATTAGCAGGTGCCCCAATAACTTCATGGTCAGCAGCAGCACTCAAGGCCGTTGCTGGATTAGGGTTATCTCTGGTGTAGATATCGGTAGTGCCTGTAACTTGGTAGGGTTGGTTAGCAGCGGGGTTTGCTGCCGCAGGGCTAGTATCACCCAACTGTGCGCTGACATTACCAGTGCCAGTGACAATTACTGGTATTCGTACTTTAATGGAGCCATTGGCAGGAATAGAACCGTTGTTAGTGCCACTAACTCCGTTGAATAATGTGCCAGTGCTATTTGTGTCTAGGTTAAAAGTGGTGGGGACATTGACCGGATTGGTTAAGGCTGTGCCACCATATTCAATGATTTGCAGTTGGCCAACAGTACCGTTTGTAACGGTGGCGGTGTTGGGAATAACAAACTGGGTGGGGTCGTTACCAATGTTGTTGATAATAAAATCGAAGTAGACAATGTCGCCCAAATGAATTCCGGCAAAGCCTTGATAAGGGCCAGGGACTAACTGGGTACCGCTGGTATCATTGGGATAAGATGGGGCGTTGCCAGGAGCATCGGTGGGCACCTGAGGCGTAATGCTGATACCAGCTACTTCAGCAACTTTCACAGTCACGATGTTCGATACAGTGGTTTCGGTCAAAGCGCCAGGAATATCACCGTCTACATAGCTGCCCGTAGCCTGGTTGTCTATTTGAGTGCCACCGATCGCAATATCTGCACTAGCCAAAACAGGCAAAGCTCTCAGACTACCGGCTGCTGCCAATCCCAAGATCAAGGATAGCCGTTGCAACGAAAACAACAGGTTTTTTTGGTTCTTTCGACGGGCAGCAGATTTTAGCATTTTGAACGAGGGCAGCAATCTATATATTTAATGTGATTGTGCCCATTTTTGATTGAAATCTAACTAAAAGAAACATATTTCAAGCCACAAAAAAACCGGGTTTTACTCCGGTTCCTTAAACTATTAGTTATTGATTTGTCGATGATATTAGATACTGTTAATTTCCTGGGACTTCTGCGTAAATTCACTTATGTACATATACGGATAAGAGCTGATAAAGCTTTTAAAAGAATCACTTCCACTCAGTAAATCCAAGGATCATAGATCAAAACAACAGTTCAGCAAACTTAATTAAAAAATCTATTTGTTAGCAGCTTTGAAAGCCCCAAAAGACATATAGAAATCTTCCGGATCATAGAGGTGACATTCTTCAGTAATGTCCTTCATCAACTCCCAGTTGAACTTGCTTTCTTTCACATATTTGCCCCAGTTTTCTTTGATGATGCTGTGAGCACCGCGCAGATTGTAGGAAGGAATAGCAGTAGAAATATGGTGAGGGACATGGACATTGATGTCATGACACAAAAACTCGACCCAGCGAGGGTAGTCGCAGTGTACGGTTCCCGTGAGCTGAGAAATAGCCTCGTTCCATTCTGCTGCTGGGTAAAAAGCGATATTGCTAGCAGTGTGGTGAACCACCGTAAAAGTACTCATCCAGAAGTGGTAAACCAACCAAGGTATCAACCAAAAGCTAACTAAACCCCACCAGCCAGTAGTCAAAGTCAAGGCCGTTAAGCCAATACCGCCACCAATAACCACAAAGAGGGTCGAGAAGCGCATTTGCTCTCTGGCTTTGCCGGTACATTTTGTCCAGTCGAAGTTCACTAAAGCCCAGTGAAAGATCGAGCCTGTCCACCATAGTTTGCCGCGAATAGCGTGGTACACGGTTTTTAAAGTGAAGCCTAAGTCTTGATAGACTTCTTGTTTCCAAGGTTGCCAAGCATTATCAAAATCGATCTTGTTAGTGTGCTTGTGGTGGTAATTATGCCAAATTCGCCAGCCGTGGAAGGGGTAAATTAGCGGTAAAAAGGCTAAGTGACCAACAATGTTATTTAAGCGCTTGTTGTTAGAGAACGATCGATGGCCGCAGTCGTGGCCAATCACAAAAAAACCGGTGAGGGCGGTACCGGTAAAAATCCAGGCTAGAGGTAATAAATACCAAGGGGCAAAAGCGATTGCAACGTAGCCCAGGGCAACGGATACAACGCTAATTAATACATGTGTCCAGGCTTTGCGACTATCTTTAAGGAATAGTTCACGGGGCAAAGTGCGCAAGATATGTTTGAGCTTTAAATCTTCAGCCGCGATCTCCTGAGGGGAAGGCGCTGATGGCGATAAATTTTGAGGCTGATTGAGCGATAAAGTCATTGAGCGTGCTGATTCTCCATATTTGATAGACTTGAAAGAACCCAGCCTCATGAACCTAAGGCATAGGTCTCAGCGCTGTCACTGCAATTAATCGCGGCCAGATTAAGTTTCGTAACAAGCACAGCTTTCACTTTAGCAGTTTCCCGGCCAAATGAGTACCTGCTAGCTAGCTCATACAAACAAACCCAGGATAAATTTTCGCAAGAAAAAGACCACTCGTTGCAACGAACAGTCTTTTTCACTTAAATCAAAGAAGTTAACGAGCAGTTAATAACTTAGTTTCGGCCTGAATCTGTGCCATGAGAAGATCGATTTCTCCTTGTAAGTTTAGGAGCTTTTCTTGCTGCTCGCAGGAATAAACTGTGGAAGTCGTGGAAGCTTGCTTGCTAATCGTCGAACCGTTGGTAGATGGCTGACGTGTCGAGGTAGAATTGGACATATTGAATAGTGATTTTTACTTACTCACACCTCCGAGAATTATACCTTGCTTCTTTGAAGAAAATAAATTCTTGAGATGTTTTTATTTTTCCTGACTTTTTTTGGGACGCGCCAGTTTAGCCGAGAGTTCCTGCTTGATGCGGCTAATGATCGAATCTTCGTCGATCGAGTTCAAAATCTCCGATACGGCTCGCTTGGGGCTGTTGGCGTGCCACGTTGCGCCATTTACCAAGTATGTCTTGGTAATTTGGCCGATCGCATAGGTAGCTGTACCTGCTGCGGCAGATTGGGCGATCGCAATGGCAGTATAAGGAGCCACCGTGGCTCCACCAGTTATGGGTATTGCGACTCCTAGTAAACCCTTTAATCCACTCAAACCCATCATTACCAAAAATTCACCCCCAGCTATCCCGCCCATGCCTAAGGCAATCGTTTTTAATAATTGCAGTGCGCCGCTTTTGGTCATGGGTAAACCATAAATCTGAGAGAGGCTAAGAATTAGCCCTAGATCGATCGCGGCTCCGCCAATTAGATCCAGTGCGGTGATGGGGTTTAGGGCGACGGCGACGGCTTTGGTCATGACGGCTTGCCAGATTCGATCGTCTGCTAACCGCTCCCGCCCACCCATTTTTAGGTCAACCATTTGATCTTGGAGCCGATCGGCTGAAATCATCGAGTTCAAGGCCACTAAAGATTTGCCTTCCCGCTCTAGCACCTCTAAGATTTTGGATTTCAGGGCAGCGATTTGGGGTTTGCCGACTTCGCTAATCACTTCTTGCTGACCGTCTGGGTGGGTAATTATTTTTTGGACTAGGGGGGCTGCTGCTACCATTACGATTTCATTGGGGGTGATTAATTCTCTCACTCGATCGGTGGCGATTTTTTGATAAATTTCTTGTCGATCGGCCTCAGAATATTGATCGACTTTGTTAAATACCAACAAAATGGGTTTGCCGACTTCCCTTAATTCAGCTAGGGCTTGGCGCTCAATTTCGGTGACATCTCCGGCCACTACAAATAATAGGATATCTACTTGTCGGGCGATCTCACGGGCGATGGTGGCACGCTCGACTCCGCCGATTTCGTCAATGCCCGGTGTGTCAAAAAATTCGATTTGTTCTTCGATGACAGTGGGCATGTCTAAGCCCCATTCATCTTCCCAGTCGGCGACTTGCCAGGTGACTTGGGCGGCTTTTTTGGTGACTCCATGGAGGGGGCCGGTGGTGAAGGCTGGGCGACCAACCAAGGCGTTGAGAATGGAAGATTTGCCTCGTCCTACCAGGCCAAAGACGGCGATTTGAATGGTGGATTGCTCTAGCCGATCGAGCCAGTTTTCTAGTTCGTTGATCTCTTTGCTGAGCTGGCCTTTTTCCCGCTGGCTGAGTTCGTGGCCTAAAATGTTGCGCAAAACCTGCTGAGCGCGCTCTCGATCGAGGTCTGCTTGTAAGTTACTAAGGCCTTCGATCGTTTCTTGCCATTCTGGATTCGCATTGACTGTGTCGCCGGTCATGGGTTTTGTGAACGAGGGATTCTTTGATTCTAGAATACCCAGGCAAATCGGAGAGGATCTCTGAAAATCATGCTTCGATCGAATCAAACGGGTAAAATCGAGGGATACCCCAGAGTAAACTAGAGCCATGACCCTGAACTTATACCTACTGCGCCACGGCGAAACCACCTATAGCCGCACTGGTGCCCACTGTGGCTGGATTGACCCCGATCTGACACCAGCAGGATTACAAATGGCCGAATCTTTCGCTAACGTCTATAAAAACGTGCAGTGGAACGCCGTGTATAGTAGCCCCATGAAGCGTGCTCTGGCTACCGCTGAACCCATTTGCAAAATGCTGCATATTCAGCCAGAAACAAGAATTGGACTCAAAGAAATTCATTATGGCGAATGGGAAGGTCAGACCCTAGCTACCGTGTTAGAAAAGTATCCCGAAAACTACCAGCGCTGGAAAAGCGAACCGGCCTGGAATGCCCCAGCAGGCGGTGAAACCGGTTTACAAGTAGCTAACCGCGCCTTGGGCGTAGTAGCCGAAATCACCCAAAGTTATCCTAGCGGCGACGTATTGATCGTGGCGCACAAAGCCACAATTCGGATTATTCTTTGTAATCTGCTAGGCATCGAACAAGGACGCTACCGCGATCGGCTAGATATTCCGGCTTGCTCTGTGAGTATAGTAGCCATGGGCAAAGGTGGCCCGATGTTGAAATCTCTAGGCGATCGATACCATCTCGACGAAAGCCTTCGCAACCTCCCCGGCACCTAAAAGTTATTTGCGATCGGCTTTGGCGCAAGCGGAGCTATCGGCTTTGGCGCAAGCGGAGCCATCGGCCCTTTGGATCATCCACCAGCGATAGGCGATCGAACCACCCGCCGCCGCCAAGCCCAATATAAATGGAGTGCCGATCGCATTTACTCCGCCCAGCAAAGCATTCACAGCTCCAGCGGTAATAATTAATCCAGTAACTGGTTCTCTATCGTAAAAAGACTTCACGGCTAGCGGCCTGGGGCATGATAAACATTATTAGTTAACATACCCAAAAGCGATTAGCGCAGACCGAGCAAAGTTAAAAGGCCAGAGCCAGTAAATAATTCAATGACTAACAGCGACCCAAAGCCGATCATTGCTGCACGACCATTTAACGTTTCGGTTGCACGGCTAAATCCAAACTTTGGCTGAGAAATCTGAGGTAAGGTTTTAGGCTGAGGAATATTCATGGTTAGTAATATCTATTTACATTTTGTTACTATTCTACCATCTCCCTCTTTCAACTCCTCAGATGCCGCTATTCTTCGATTTGCCAAAGATCGTGCTGATCGCCAGTAGCCAACAGCCGTTTAGGGCGTAGCACCAACACTAGCTGGCCAACAATTGGCTCACTCGGCAGCGTCGCAAAGTAATCAATTACCAATTCACCTCCTCGATCGACCATAAAATATTTAAAGTCATTCCATGCGGTGATGCCCCGATCGATCAGCATTAGCAGCTCTTCTTCTGGTTCAGCATCTTTAATAAGATTTTGATTGACCTGGAATACAACAATGGGATCGATCGCCGAGATCACCATCTGCCAACCGGGCAAACCAACCCAGCGTTGCCAGGTAGTATTCACCAAACTAAAAGCACCTACCGCAGTTGCCCGAGGAATTGCCGCCACATCAGCCATTTTCAAGGGCAATTTACCAGCCACTGGCAAAAATCTGGGCAATTCTTCGTCACTCTCTAGTCGATATAAAGGCAGCTTGGGGTTAGCCCGTTCTGGCTGACTCAGACTACCCAACAGCTTCTCTATTTGCTGACGAGCACTATTACTATGAGCAAAAAGTAAACCCCGCGCCACTAGTCGGGTTTTTTCCATCAAGTCGTGCTGCTGGCTGGCATAACGCCAATACTGATAAGCCACCGCGTCACCGGGATGCGCCGTAAAACCAGTGGGTAGCTGGCGCAAATCGCCATAGTCTCTGGTAGCCTTGGCTACTTCCTTGGCATTTTCGGAATTAAGATTTCGATCGACCAAAAAATCTGCCACCGCTGCGCGATCTTCTTTACTTAAAATGCGCAATTCGTACAGGCTATCGCTGCCCACCCGCGAAAAGTGGGTAGTAGTTGCGGGCTGCACTCCCACTTCGGCCATATTGGCAAACACCTGTGCCGCTACAATCAACTGATTTTGGTGAATCGGCTCAAAGCCACTAGCCTCAAAGATTTCTTGCTGGTTGTAACCATTTTTTTGCAATTGCTGACAGCTTTGCCCCCATTCTACCCAGTTGCCTTCCTTACGACGAAGACGGAGCAACACAGCTTCAGAATCAAAATCAGCAGATGGCTCGGTAGCTGCGGGGGGGGTAATATTATTCACAGTATTTTACTCAGTTATATATTTTTAAGTTTGGGCGCGGCTAAACCAGCAAAGTAACGCCAAAGCACAATTGATCATGTAGAAAACTCCTACGACTTGGGTTTCTTTCCAGCCACCAAGTTCTAAATGGTGATGAAAAGGAGCCATCCGAAACAGCCGCTGACCTTTACCATCAGCATCTTTCGTAGCCTTGTAATAGCTGACTTGGGCAATTACTGACAAGGCTTCTACAAAGAAAATGCCACTAATTAAAAATAGTGTCCAGAGATTATTAGTAATAATCCCCACTGCTCCTAATGCTCCGCCTAAAGCCAAAGAGCCAGTGTCGCCCATAAACACGCTAGCTTTATTGCGATTATGAACCAAAAATCCCAGATAAGCACCACTCAAACAAATGCAGAAAATCGAAACGCCTGCATATCTGCTGTTAGCACCAGTGATTGCAGCCATGGTCAACAGGGCGATCGAGCCAGTTCCACCAGCTAAACCATCTACCCCATCAGTCAGGTTAGTGGCATTACTTTCAGCTAGTAATACAAAAATTGCCAGACCCCAAAACACGATCATTAAGGGCATGGTGCCCAAGGGTAGAGTAATGCCTAACGGCAAGGCAATATTAGCAATAGCAGCAGATTTGGTAAAGTATGCCCAGACACAGAACAGTACTGCTGCGCCCACCTGTAAGCCCAGCTTACCTTTGGGAGTTAGTCCTTCGTTCTTACCTTTTCTTAAGCTCTTCCAATCATCAAAGCCCCCGATCGCCAGATAGCTAGCCGTCAACAATGATAAAGCAATCACATCGAGGTTAAACCGTGACCACACAATGGCAAGTAACAAGCCAGTTGGCACCACAAATACTCCCCCCATGGTGGGAGTTCCAGCTTTTTTCAAGTGAGCCTGTGGGCCATCTTCTCGAATAAACTGACCCATTTTTAGTTGGCTAAGCTTCGGGACGACCACAAATCCTAACACTGCCACTGCACCCATGGTGGCCACAAATGGCAGGAAAAAAGAGCTGGCAAGAGTATGATTGAATTGCCAATCGAGCAAGGCGGTCACGGCAGTTAAAACCGCACCAAGGGCGTATAACAACTGCGAACCTGTGGGGCTAAAGCTTTTACTGGTAGAGGCTTTCTCGTTCATAACTGAAAAAAAGAGTAGATGTAGTGAGGCAATGCGGATACTCCAGCAATTTATAATCAAACCAAGCTGAATATTAGGTAGAAGTAAACCTCATAGAGGGTCTTAAACTATCGAAGATAGCACTCTCTCTGTTCAGGAAGTCATGGTTTGAAGATAACTGCCAACAGCAGAATCAATGTATTGCGACCAATTCCTTTACAGCTTAGTCATCATCATCGTTATTACTGTTGTTGCTGTCATCATCGTCACTGTTATTACTATTGTCGTAATCACCTTCCATTAAATCGTCGGCAAAGTTATCCGGCGGAAATTCTGGCTGGGTAGTATCGCGGTCATCTCGATCAATCAAGCGACCTTGGGCTTCCAGCCAATCTAAAATAGACGTTTGTCTTCTGACCGGAATAACCGGAGCAGGCTGAAAGCGAGGACGCTCTGTTAGAGCAGGGTTATTGAATGGTTCGGACATGATTCGACATCTCCCAGAGTTGGCCGGTATCAAGTTTAGCACTAGCTTCACGCTAAATGTGCCGATCAAGAAGCTGTGCAGAGGTATTTTTGTGGAGATTTGTGAAGTATTGCCAAAAATCGCTGGGCAATCGGCCAGTTTGTATGATAGATTAAGCGTATCTGCGGACATGGCGGAATGGTAGACGCGCTAGTCTTAGGAACTAGTACCTAGTGTGTGGGAGTTCGAGTCTCCCTGTCCGCATATTTTAAAATGCACAGCTCCAATAAGATTTATTAGAGCTGATGTTTCGAGTAGTTTGAAAAGGATAAGGTCAAAATTTTGAACGTGCGCGGTCGTAAAGTACGCATAGCCAGAAATACCCTGTCTTATACCGGGCGTAGCTCTAAGCCCAGAATGTCGCGGCGACGCGCCCTGCCTGCCCACTTTTTGGCTCCAGATGACAGCATGAGTGAAGCAGCCCACGCTTCTAATGTGTACCCGGGTTTGGTAGACGAGTTTGAGAATGACGAAGAAAACGCAGATCTACCAGAGATCGCTTATTTCTGGGATTAGTACTTTTGGATATCTATCAACTCGCTCTGCGACCATTCCTTTTCAATATCCTTAAAGCCGACCCCGAACAGGTGCATCGGTCTTCTTTGGGCTACTTGGCCACCCTCGATCGCAGCAACACTTTCGGTTCAAATATTCTAAAAGCAAGCTGGCGACAGTGGTTCTGCCTAGAAGATCCTCGCTTAGAGCAAACTCTATGGGGCAAGAATTTTCCTAACCCGATCGGTCTAGCCGCAGGCTTCGATAAAGATGGAGTTGCCCCTGGTATTTGGCCAGCTCTAGGCTTTGGCTTTTCGGAATTAGGCACGGTGACTTATCATCCGCAACCGGGCAACGATAAGCCTCGATTATTTCGGCTACCAAACGACCTAGCCGCCTTGAATCGAATGGGTTTCAATAATCTGGGTAGCGCATCCATGGCCGCTCGATTGCTGGATCGATCGCCCAGCCCTTACCCCCTAGGAATCAATCTTGGCAAATCTAAAGTTACCGACGAAGCTGATGCTGCCACGGACTATGCGGGCAGCTTTCAGCGGTTACAAAACTGCGGTGACTATTTTGTGGTGAATGTTAGCTCTCCCAATACGCCGGGGCTACGCAATTTGCAGGCAGTGGATATGCTGGCTAAGATTGTGAAGGCAATGCAAGAAGTTAATAAATCGCGCCCTATTTTAGTCAAAATTGCTCCAGATTTGGCCTGGGAAGATATTGCCGCCGTAGTAGAGCTATCACAAAGCATGGGTTTGGCAGGGATTATTGCTACTAATACCACGATCGAGAAGGCTTCACTCGCTACCAAAGTTCTGAAAGAAACCGGTAACTTATTAGTAAATGAGGCGGGCGGAATTAGTGGTGCGCCCTTACGCGATCGATCCACCGCTGTAATTCGCTATATCTACCAAACCAGCCAAGGCCAACTGCCAATCATTGGTGTGGGCGGTGTTTTCACCGCTGATGATGCCTGGGACAAAATCACGGCTGGTGCTAGCTTAGTGCAGCTATATACTGGCTGGACTTACCAAGGCCCTTGGACAGTTCTGAGAATACTGCAAGGACTATTGAATAAATTAGAATCCCATGGTTTAGAGAATATCGGACAGGCGATCGGATACGTCGAAAACCCCACCCAAAAATCACCACCGTAGGGGCGGGTTTATCCGCCCCTAATTTCCTCTCCAATAACAAAAAATAAAAACCCGCCCCCATCGAATTCCTGAGATCTCTTAGATTTCCTGATTGAATAACCGAATGGCTTCCCCTGCATTAGTTTCACCAATTAGAATGCAGCGCTTTAGCAACTCTAAATCTAGATTCTGCAATTCCGCTAGCTCACTTTGGAAAATTTGCTCATATCCTTGCTCACGTAAATGATGGAGCTGCAAAGTACCGTCCTCCCAAAACCATACTTCCCTGACACCTAATGCCTGATATCGCTCTAACTTATTCACCCCACCACTGGTAAAGACTACTTCGATTGCCAAGTCTGGAATCGGTTTTGCAGAACCCAAGCAGTAAGATTCGTCAGCTTGCACAGAAGCTACCCCCCAACGCTCTTGAGTCATCGATCGAGTCGGGACAAAAACGACTTTCTGACTAGACAAGAAATTCATTAGCAGGCAACCAATCAGCGAAGAAAAAATTTCATGAAGTTGTCCCGGCATAAGGATTTCGATCGCCCCGTCATAATAGAATAGTCTTGCCCCAGAGTTTTGTGCAACGCCTTGTTTAACCAGCAAAAAATGCTCCCAACTTCCTTGGATGGTTAAGAGTCGATCGGTTAGGTACTCATTGCTAGCAGTCTTGAACCGCTGGGAAACAACAACCATAAAGTTTTATAGAACCACGTTGAATACATTTAATATACCGAAGGCGTAGACCTGATGTCAAGCTATAGTCACCCCCCCCAATCTACTTTAATACCTTAACTACAATATGACGTTTGTTTTTTGTCCAATAACAATAAGCAATCCGCTCGCCCTTAGCATCAATACTAACGTCATACAACTCTTGATAAGCAGTAGATAAGCGAAGCCGACCATTTTCTAATATGTATAAAGGGTTATTACCCTGTTCATAAGAAGGATGAGCATAAGCTATCAAAATAGTCCGTTGTGCAGAAGTATGAATGATTTTCAGTCGATTCTCTTCATTCAACAAAGGTTTAGCTAAAGGGTCTTGATTTGTTAATAATTTTCCGACAGATTTTTCAGAAATATCAAACACCCAAAGATTGTTTTCTTGATCAAATAATTTCCCTAAAATCATCACCGATCCATTAGCTAAAATTTGACGATAATAGATCCTACTACTCAAAATCTCAGTATCTACCTTAGGGAATATTGATCGAATTTGTTTCACCAATTTTTCTTCTTGAGCAATAGATCTGCCTGGCTCTAAATATTTTGTGCTAATAAGTTTTTGGGTACTGGGATTAAAAGTAAGCATAGTACTATCCACATCCCCATCACTAATTGTGACGGATAATCGATCGGCTCTTGACCACTCCATATCACTCACAAAAGAACTATATGTTTTATATTTAGCAGCCGTTTTATCATCAATCAACAAAATACTTTTCTTGGTTTCTAAATTCAAGATTCTAACCGCAGTATTCTCTACACCTTTCTGCACCAATACTTCCGCATAAGCCAAAAATTTACCATCTGGCGACAAAGTCGGATGCACCAAATCTTTACCGGTAATAGAGGCAATCACCTGATCGTTAGATTGCACCAAAGCATTTGCTGGACTAACGAATTGATCAGAGGAAGCAACAAAACACGCCAATAGCAATAGACTAATCAAAACTCTATTGGTAATTCTCAACATATTTAGGCCGCACAAAAGGTTAATATCAAGCAGAGATACAGGCATTCTCTGCCCACTTCCCGAACGGAGGTCTCAAATCTGAACCAGCCAGTCGATTTTTCGGATTACCGATCGGTTAGGATGCTGGGTGGAACTATCTCTGCCTTTGCCATGAAACTCTCCAAAATTCTGCCCGCTGCTGTATTCGCCCTGCAATTTAGCAGCATCATACCTGCCTGGGCTGCATTTCCCCGCCCTAGTAAAGGCCAACAGGGCATGGTAGCAGCGGCTCATCCCTTAGCGACCCAAGTGGGCTTGCAGATTCTTCAGCGGGGTGGCAACGCAGTAGATGCGGCGGTGGCTACTACTTTGGCAATTTCTGTAGTGGAACCATTTTCGGCGGGGATTGGAGGCGGCGGCTTTTTGCTAGTGCAAACCATAGATGGAATGCAATCATTAGATTTTCGGGAGCGTGCGCCCCAAGCGGCCAGCCGCAATACGTATCTAGATGTCAACGGCAAGGTTAAGCCCAAAGCTAGCTTAGAAGGCCATTTGTCTGCGGGAATTCCGGGGACGATCGCCGGTTTAGCTGCTGCTCATCGTCGCTATGGCAAGTTACCCTGGGCAGAGCTAGTCCAACCAGCGATCGAGATAGCCAGTAACGGTTTCACGGTCACTGATATCTTGGCCGAGCAACTGCGGGGCAAAACAGATCTGTTGCAAAAAAATCCGGCTGCTCGCCAAATCTTTCTACCTGGCGGCAAGGCGCTAAAGGCTGGAGATAGGCTGCGTCAGGTAGATTTAGCCAAAACCTTGCGGTCGATCGCTCGCAACCCGCAAAATTTTTATCAGGGTGAAATTGCCCGCTCGATCGAAGCTGATATGCGCCAGAACGGTGGCCTGATTACTCAAAAAGACCTGCAAAACTATCGCCCAATTTGGCGTGATCCGCTCTGTGGCAAATTTCGCCAGTATCAAGTTTGCTCCATGCCGCCACCGTCTTCGGGTGGGGTGCATTTGCTGCAAATCTTAAATATTTTGGGTGATACCGATTTGGCTGGGATGGGCTGGCATAGCCCTGCTGCTTTGCACTTAATGGCCGAATCAATGCGGATTGCCTATGCTGATCGATCTTTCTATCTTGGTGATCCAGCTTTTGTGAAAGTCCCGGTGGCGGCTTTAACCAGCCCCGCTTATGGAGCCTTGCGTCGTCAAGAGATTTCTTTGACTACTGCTCGGCCTTCTAAACAAGTGCAGCCTGCGGCTTGGGAGACTTTGCGCCGCTTTCAGCCCGGTGCTGCTATCGAAAATCCAATTCTGAAAATTCCTGCTTTGCCTAATACCAAAGAATCTCAAGACACCAGCCACCTGACAGTGGTCGATCGAAATCGGCAAGTAGTGACTTTAACTTTTACGGTTAACTACAACTTCGGCTCGGGTGTAGTGGTGCCTGGGACAGGGGTTTTGCTGAATGATGAAATGGATGATTTTGCGGTGGCTCCAGGTGTGCCTAATGCTTTTGGCTTAGTGGGCGGCGAAGCTAACGCGGTGGCTCCGGGTAAGACTCCATTATCGAGCATGAGTCCGACGATCGTGACCGAAAATGGTAAGCTGCGCTTGGCCATGGGTGCGCCCGGTGGCAGCACGATTATCACGACGGTGTTACAAATTATGCTAAATAACTTGGTCTATAAGATGAACGTTGCTGAATCTGTTGCTGCTGGCCGGATTCATCAGCAGTGGGCACCCGATAAGCTATCAGTAGATCCTTGGGGCTTTGACCCGGCTACTTTGAGTGATTTGCGTCAGCGCGGTCACAATATTGAGCAGCGCGAATATTGGGGTAACGCCAATGCGATCGAACAACTGCCGGATGGCACTTTACAAGGAGCGGCTGATCCGCGCAGAGAAGGAACTGCTGCGGGTTTTTAGGAAATCTTAAAAGTTTGAGTAGTTTTGCCCCAATTGACTTTTCTTACCTTAGATTGAAGCAGAGGTTTTAGGATTACCACTTTCGGTCTAATCCAACCAAACATAATTTATGCTGGCAGGACTGTTTACCATTCAGACAGTGGAACGATTGCAGCAGCTTTGGCAGCAAATGGCTACCACAGTTGGTAGCCGAATTGTGCTGTCTGGGCATGAATTATCCTTGCCTCAGAGCACTAAGTTTGGCTGGCCAGCCACCGATTATCCTGATCGTGACTCCCAAAGTCTTGGTGGTTTGGCCTATGATAATTTTTTACTTTTGGTAAGCACCGAATTTTCGGCTTGTTTGGGCATCCAACAGGTAGGAGAAAAATATCGGCTGAATTTGAGTTTTCAGCCTACTGTGATCAAGAAATTCTTGACTGGTTTGGCGCATACATTGCCGATCAATCACCCCTGGAACTGTAATATTTCTGACTGGCAATCGAAGCTCCAGCCCAACAGTGATCACTGGCAGAATCACTTTACGCTGCAACTGATTCAGGTGATGTCGAGTTTAGATACAGCAGCTTGTGATCCCCTGGAAGTTGCTCTCAGTCAGCAGACTAGTGAGGAGAAATTACTCTACGAAGTAATTACCCAAATTCGCCAAACTTTAGATTTAGGAGAAATTTTAAAAAATTCGATCGATAAGGTGCAAAGCTATTTACAAGTCGATCGGCTAGTGATTTATCAGTTCGATGCTCAGCGTAGTGCTGCTGAGGGCATCTTAGAACGCTCTGGTAGCGTGGTTTATGAAGCACGATTAACTGACGATATTCCCTCGGCTTTGCATTTCCGGGAGGCTCCGGGCTGTTTTTCGGATATGCAGCATTGGGATAAATATGAAAGCGGTCACATTCAAGCTATTACGGATGTAAAAGCAGCTTATCGTGATCATTTATGTTTTGCAGAACAGATGAATCGACTGAAAACTCGCTCTAAGCTAGTGGTGCCGATCGTGGTGCGAAGTAAGCTATGGGGTTTGTTGATTGCCAACAACTGTCACTGTCCGTATCAGTGGCCAGCATGGCAACAAAATTTACTACAAAAAGTGGCTGAGCATTTAGAGATTGCTATTTATCAAGCCGAAATTTATGCTCAAGTTCAACAGCAAAAGACTAACTTAGAGCAGCAGGTAAATCGCCAGGTGCGGGAGCTGCGCGATGCTTTGGTGACTTCTCAAGCTGCTAGTGAAGCCAAAACAGAATTTTTGGCGGTGTTGAGTCATGAGCTACGCACGCCCTTGACCAGTATTTTGGGGCTTTCGTATACGCTGCTAAATTTGTTAAATACTAATTTAGATGCGCGCCAAAAAAGCTACTTGCAAACCATTAAACATAGTGGTGATCACTTGCTAGAGCTAATTGACGATATGTTGGAAGTCTCTAAGTTAGAGGCGGGGAGAGCGGTGCTGAAAGTGAGTGAATTTTCGGTGTTGAAGGCGCTGCAACAGTCGGTGCAAATTTTGCAGCCTCGGGCAGATCAGCGTAAGTTAACTTTGCAAATTCAGATCATGGAAGGGGAAGAAGATATCAGTCAAGATCCCAGTCAAGATATTCGTTTTCGGGGTGATCTGAAGCGAACTAAGCAAATTTTGATCAATTTGTTAGCGAATGCTGTCAAATTTACCGAAGAATCTGGTGAGATCATCCTACGGGCTTGGCGAGAGTTTGATTACTTAGTTTTACAAGTAGAAGATAACGGCATTGGTATTGAACAAGATCGGATTCCGCTGATTTTTCAGAAGTTTCAGCAGCTCGATTCTACGCTCGATCGAGAGTATGAAGGCATGGGTTTGGGTTTAGCGCTCACCAAGCAAATTGTAGAGCTGCACGGAGGCTGGGTAGAGGTGGAATCGGAGCCAGGGGATGGTTCTACGTTTACGGTGTGGTTGGCGGCACAAGCCTTAAAACCACCGAAGAATAAGGTTCAGGAGCTGGCCAAGGCGATCGAAGCTCAAGACGATCAGGAAAAGCAGCCGAATAAGACAATTGTGGTGGTCGAAAATGACCAGGCTGCCAGCAGTTTGATTTCAGATTTGTTGACTGCTTCTAGCTATCAGGTGGTTTCGATCACCGAAACTTCGGTGGCTCATAAGCAAATTGAGCTATGGCAACCAGATTTGGTAATTATCGATCAGCAAATTGGCGAAGAACATACCAATCAGATTTTGCGCTACTTGCATAATTTACGGCGCAGCCAGCATATTCGGTACTTGTTGATTGCTACTTCTGGTCAGCTCAGTAACAAAGAACAGGTCATGGAAGTCGATCGGCTATTGTGGGATCGGGTGCAACCAGAGCCACTACTAGCAAAAATTTCTTTCTTGCTGCGGTAAGGCTGAATACAAATCGACTAGTTGCCTAGGCAGTAAGTTGCTGAAATGTAAAGATGTGCTTGATCTTTGTGTGGATAGAGATCATTTTAGTTTAGGGTATTTTCAACAGGTATAAACATACCGTTCAAAATACAATTTAATATTTTGGGAATTATTAAATATGGTTAGTACTTTCGCTGTTAAACCAGTCTTTATTTCGTCAGAAGATAATAGTATGGATGTTGAAACATTAATTAATGCTATTTACCGTCAAGTTTTGGGAAATGCCTATGTGATGGAGAGTGAACGATTAGTTGTACCTGAATCGCAGCTCAGAGCTAAAGAGATCAGCACCAGAGAATTTGTGCGGCGGGTGGCTAAATCTGAACTATATCGATCGAGGTTTTTTGATAACTGTTACCGCTACCGGGCGATCGAACTAAACTTCAAGCATTTGTTGGGCAGAGCGCCAGCTAACTTTGATGAAATGCGCGCCCACAGCACCATTCTTGATCAAGGTGGCCATAATGCCGAAATTGATAGCTATTTAGACAGCGAAGAGTATCAAGAAGCCTTTGGTGAACTGATAGTGCCTTTTGAGCGGGGGATGACCACTCAATCTGGTTTATCAATGCAGTCTATTACCAATACTCGCACCTTACAGCGCGGCGCGGCGGGCAGTGATAAAGAAATTACCACTGACAATCGACCCAAGTTGCAAAAAGTGTTGATTGGCAACTCCGTGAAGCCTATCTTTACCGATGTTGGTTCGATGCTGGCCGATTTGTTCAAGCAATCTACGGTAGCAATACCAGCTTATGTGCCACAGCCCATTCAGCCCATGACTCAACAAGCCAATGATCCCAATGCCGCAATTCAGGCACAGCTTGATGCGCTGCGTCCGATGGCCAACATGGGCGCTGCAATGGTATCTAAGGGTAGCTCGCCTGCTGGGGGTGAAGATAGTCTTTCGGCGCAGTTGGCCGAAGCCCGAGCCTTGGCGGGTATTGCGGAGTATCGTTTAAACAAGTGGCGCAGTAAATCATACTAATTTTGATTTAAACAAAAGCGACCCAGATTTTCTTGGTCGCTTTGATAATATGTAGTCCAGCTTATTATCAATATGGTATTTTCTGGTGTTCTTTTTCACCGATTAGATCATAGGGATGAGGAAAAGCCCGATCAAAGGCCATACCTAATTCTGCCAGATCTTGCGCCGGGATTTTCTTCCAGCCCGATCGGTCGTGCCAATAGATCACACAAGTCACTAAGTCTAGCTGCTGAGCGCTAATCCAGATTTCTTTGCGATCGAAAGCCGGATACTTAGCCAGCTCCACAGTCCATACGGCTCGATCGGCTTCAATAAAAGCCCGGTGCTGCTCGGGAGCAACCCGGAATTCTAAAATTTCAACAAAACTGCACCGCTGGACGCTTTAACATGCGTTCTTTCCATGCGGTGTAGTTTTTGAGTTCCTTGACCGGATATTCCGAGCGCGTGCCCCAGCCGTAGAACACCAGCGCGTAGGCATCGGCCACGGTGTATTGCGTGCCGATCAGCCATTCGCGCCCCGCGAGCAGGCCGTCGATTTCCCGCAGATTGGCCCAGAAGGATTTTTTGCCCGCGGCCACCACTTCGGCTTTCGCGCCATCGCTGTCGGCGAAACGTTCCGGGCGCATGGTGTGCTGATACGACGGATGCACGATATTTGAAAACCACGCCATGGTGCTGATGCATTGCGCCTGTTCCACGGGGTCGGCGGACATCAGGTTCGCCTGCGGATATTGCCGCGCCAGGTACGTGAGAATCGCGGTGTTCTCGGTGATGACGCGGCCATCGACTTCCAGCGCGGGCACTTTGC
>JAYSRP010000051.1:0-18971 GCA_043721015.1 Synechococcales cyanobacterium
TCATGCACCAATGTTAAAAGTTGGGGTTTGATGGCTGCCAAAGATTGCTGACCTAAAGCCATGGCAACACTGGCTCCCACTAATGGATCAAGATCTTGAAGCCCTTCTATAAGAGCAGGAATGCTCAAGGGGCTTGGTAGCTGAGCAAGGGCGATCGCGGTTTTTTGACGAACTTTAGTCACGGGGTCTTTTAATCCGATCGAAAGTGGCATTGCTGATTTTAGATCACCTATTGAACCCAATGCTTCAGCAGCACTAGATCTGACTGTTTCATCAGGATCTGACAAAGCTTCAATTAGTGATTCTACTGCGTCTTCGTTGCCAATTTCGCCTAGGGCGATCACGACATTTTGGCGAACTTGAGGATCGTTACTTTTCAAAGCTTGGATCAGGGCTATAACTCCATCGGTTCCAAACTTTGCTAAAGATAGAGCTGCCTCCGCTTGAACCTGTGGGTTAGCGTCTTGAAGAGATGCAATGAGCAGATTAGAAACTGTATTACGAGCGCTAGTATTGATAGACATTTTATCTTTCCATATAATTCGAGTTGAATAAATCTAGAATTACTTTGCCCTATCCTTAAAGTTTTGATTGAATTGACGATTGACAATTTCTAATCCATGACCAGAAGCGACAAGTGCAAAGTCCTGTGGTTCTGGATCTCCATTAAGAGGAACAGAGAAACTTGTTACATAATCAGCTATTACTTCAATTCTCCACAAACCTTCTTGTGGCAATTCAATTATAATTCCTTCAACATTATTAGTTGTATCTGGTTTATGTTTACTGGCAAAGTCGTTGCCATAAAAGTACTTATTGTCAGGGCTATAAAGCATCAGATTTAAATTATTAAACAAGTTCTTGCCAGGATAATCTGTATAGGCCAAAATTATTCTAAGTGGTACTGGTACTTCTTTTAGATCAGTATTCTTGGTGATTTTTATTGTGTATTTATAGCTTTCTCCCGTGATCATTCCTTCAATCCTGTCTTCAAAAATAACTTTTGTTGGATCATTTGGCTCAAGAGAATTAGATAATGTAACTCGACCCCACCCCTGCTCGTTATCCACCCATTGAGAAGACTCTAGGCGCTTATGCTCATAATTAATGTATTCTGCAGAATGAATTAGTACAGCTTTTATCAATGCTGCACTCGGATTATTATTAATGTTTTGTTTTCTTAGGTATTGACGAACTCTTGCTGCACAACCTGCCACTAAAGGAGTTGCCATTGAAGTTCCACTCATATACATATAATGGTTTGGAGCTAGACAGTAAGAACTAGTACCAATTAATCTGATACCACTCATTGTTGGTATCAGAGATGATTTTGTGGATAGCACAAATGTCCCTGGAGCAACAACATCTGGCTTAAAACGCCCTTGACAGCATCCACGACTACTGAAAGCAGCAATATCATCAATAGAATCCACAAACTGATTACTATTAAAGGGATCATGTGGAAAACGAACAGTACTAAGATCTCCGTAAGTATCGACAAATTCACCTGTCCTATTGTTTTCAGAAGCCCCAACAGTTAAACAATTTTTTGCAGTACCAGGAACAGTAATACTGTTTTTGTCAATCCCATCTCCTACCTGAGAATGTACTCCCTCATTACCAGCAGCTACAATCACAAGAAAATCTTTGTGCTGCCACATAAACTCATCCAAATGCTTGCAAAGATAAGGATACTGATTTTTGTTGGTTGTTCCCCAAGAATTAGAGTGAATTCTGGCATCATAATTGTATGCAGATTCAAAAAGGGCTTTCAGGTCATAAATTTTCTGACCAGTTATATCGTTACCATCAATTACTCCACGGAATTCGTTAGCCTGAAAAAATAATTTTGCGCCATAAGCAGAACCAATAATGGGGACTTCACTAATCTTTGATGAATGAATTCCTTTCCCTACAGCACTCCCAGATACGTGTGTTCCATGACCAGAAGTATCTGAACCAAAGTTTGCAGGGTTATCTAGACGGCTTTTGAGAACATCAATTTTTACGGATTCGATTGCGATAACTTGTCCAGCTAAATCTGGGTGAATATTATTAATGTCTCCGGTATCCAATCCATTATCACAAATTGCAATTATTTCATCGACTTCAATAGTTAACCCCTGATTCGTCTTTATGTTTTCTCTACTATTAGCTCCTTGAATGATCAGTGGAACTGCTCGATCATTACATGACTGAATAGAATGATCTGCTTCGATCTCCTGTAAACCATCTTGCTCTAAAATGGTTGCAAACGCCTGTTTCCAATCAGGATGATCATAAAGATCTATGATTAGGGCATCATCCCCAGCCTCTTCTATGATTTTGATATTTGCTTGTTGTAAACTATTTGTGGCAGAATTTTTGTATTTTTGATTAAAGAATAAAACAATTAACAAGCCAGGGAAGTGTAGCTCTCCGGATTCTAGTATCTCCACTTTTTCTTTTTTACTTTGCTCACTATGAGTAAATGGAATAGTTTCTTGATTCATCAAGTATTCTAATGATTTGTCAATATGCGGTCGATATTCTGAAATACGGTTGAATCCTAAAACTGTGCCCAGCTTATCTTCAATATCATTACCATTGGCTGGTAATGATACAACAAACTCGCCTTTCTCTAAAGGCATGACAATATCAACTCCCATTTTTACAAGTTGATTTCTACTTCTAGTATTTATTGGTAAGTCGAGCTGGATTACTTTGAGAGTAAGCATACTAGTGCCTCTTGTATTCAAAAGTAAATTGGTTTCTATTGACCCGAAAGAATTATTATCTGTTATTTTTACAACAGGTAAAAGCCGCTGAGTTTTAATCTTCTCGATTATCTCATCTGATGCTAAAACAATCGAGAAAGAAGGATAGCTCTCAACCAAGTATAATTCTCTTTCAAATTCATTTAAGTAGTCAGGATCACAAATAACCTTGAAATAATTAATTTTCCTGTTTCTATTTAAGTGTTGTAGAATACTTATCTCAGAGAGGTCACACAACTGTCGAATATTGTCGGAATTGAATTCAGCTCTTTGGCTGAAATTTTTAACAGCTATCAAATCCTCTAATTGTTTGCCTTGTTCCGTCATCCATAAAAGAGCTGCTGTAACTTCTCCTTCATCAACAGATAGTAACAAACGTAATCTTTGGTGGAGACCAAATACTTCATTTCTCTTTAGTACAACTTCACTTTCTAAGGCTGCTGTCACACCACCTTGCCTAATTGGTAATTTTAGACCAGTCTCTTGGTAAGAGCTAAACGTTTTATCGAGCTTTCTTATAACTTCAATTTCTAAAGTTACTGTTGTACCCTCCTCTTCAATCGATATTTTTAAGCTTGACTCTGGCTCAAGATTAAATGAGTCACTTCGTTTTTGAATTACTTCAATTTCCAAAGTTTCTATCATCCCCTCTTCTTCAAGAGACAGATTTAAATCCAGCTCTTTATCCAGGCCAAATGTCTCATTGAGCTTGCGGATAACTTCAACTTTTCCAGCTTCATCTTGCTTTCCCTTTTCAAGAGACAGCTTTTTTTGATAGTCATTCCATTCATTCCACTTGTTATCTTTCACTATTGAAGCATTGTTATTACTCATGTCCTTTGATGCTCTTAATTTTGTTATCTAAAATAAGTAGAATTGCTATATTCTTGTTAGATTCAATACATCTTTTACCTTTAAAAAGAGTTTGTATGGAGTAAATTCTTCTTTTTGCAGCTTTTGCAAGGAGATGCCACTTACTATAGAAGGCAAATTCTGAATATTAACATGAGTAAAGACTATTATTGGAAATAACGTCAAATCTATTCTATTCCTCAATTCCTCAATAAAAAGATTACCTGTTCTTCGGCCATTATCATTATCTTTGTTTTTAAGCAAACTACCAGAAGGAATCATCATATCAAGTACTAATAAATCAATCTCTTGACTATTTTCAACAATAAAATCAAAAGCTTTATCTATATTGTGTAGATGACTAACAATATAATCATTATCTCGAAGTTCTTCAACATAATCTTCAATATATATTTTGTCATCATCTACAAAAACAATCATTGTATTTTCACCCTAAATAGCTACTGCCTTAAAACTTTGAATTAGTAATCATTTTATCTTAAGATGGTTTCAGCGAGTAAGGAATAACAAGTTGAAATTCTGTAGGTTGCTTTAACTTAATCAAAATTATATCTCCTCCTATTTTAGTGATTAAATCCTTACACACGCTTAAACCAACACCAGCCCCTTGCTCCCGATTTTTAGTTTCACTACCACGAAATCCTGGTTTAAATATTTCATCTTTTTCCTCTTCTTTAATCCCTACTCCATGATCTTGAAATCTTACCCGTAATTCATTGGGTCTATTGTTCTCTATCTTGATCCGAATTTTAAATTTATCTTTGTCTTCCTCTGCATACTTGATGGAGTTCAGCAATAAATTATAAATTATTTGATTTAATCTAGCTCGATCGGTAAGTATAACAATTCTTTTGGTCTGATCGTCAAACTGATACTCCAAACCACTAGTACTAAATCCTCTTGCCCTCGTTTCTCGCCTTAGCTGTGCAAAAACCTTAGTGATTTCATTACTAATATAAACCTCTTCAATTTTCAAACTAGGATATGTATTTGTACCCATAATAGCCTCTAGTTGCCTCACTTGATAAAAAAGTATTTCAGCATCGGTTTCAATATCTTCAAGTTTTGCATCTATTTGATCGTCTCTCAATCCATTTTTCCATTTCCGGAGTAACCGATCAGCATGATTTCTGATGCCTAGAATAGGATTTCTTAGTTCATGAGCAATAACTTCTAAAGAACTTTTCTTTCTTTGCTCTAACACTTCTGTAGCTTTACTAACAAAAGTTTCTAGGATTTGTACATCTCTTTCATAAATAAACTCCCTATACTCTCTTTCGTATCCACACTCTACTGATCCAATAGCTAATCCATTCGCTGATTCAATCATAGGAATAAATACTCTGACCAATTTTTTATGATTAAAGTCATCAGCAAGAGATTTATCTAATCTTTCATCACCATATTCAGGAACTTCAATTTTTTTCTTTCGAACTATATGTGCTTGAATATCATTACTATCCAATGAATGAGAAGCTCGTTGAAGAAAATCTTCTTTTTTGTCTTCTGGTACACCTTTAATGTATCTAGAAGAAATTGTGTTGTTTTCAAAATCGACAATAGATACATTAACAATATCAAAAATCAAAATATCAATAATGCTTTTGATCACCAGATTAATAATTTGTTCGTAGTCTTTACTACTATCAGCAATTTCTTTTTCTACATTTCTTAACTGTGCAAGTTTCATATCCGATTCAAGATTTTCAATAATAATTGCAGCAAATTGAACCAAATGAGTCAAAAGATCCACCTGCTCATCATTAAAGGCATTTTTATCTTTACTTTCAATATTTAGTACCCCGATTTTTTTTGTTCCTTTCTTACTAACCTCTGTTTTTATCCTGACAGGAATGTTATCTCTAATAATAGGTAGTGCTATCTCCGATCCCATTCCGCCCCAATCTGTGACATAAATTTTGCTCCAAAGCCCGACTGTAACATCAGGAATACTCTGAACTTCATGATTCTTTAAAGCGAAACCAATCACTCCCTCACCCCATTCCTTATCTGCTAAGAGAAGGACTCCATTCGGACGGCTATGAACAACTTTCATTTGTCCAGTACGATAATCGAGTCGGTAAATGGAGCCATGTTCCGCATTCACCAAGGACAAAGCACCATCCAGCAAGATTTCCATCAGCCGATCAATATCCTGAGCCTCCATCAGCTCAAAGAAAATTTTTACTAACTGCTTAAACTGTTCACCTTGAGGTTCCATAAATTTACCATCGGCCTAAGCTAGAACATACAACAAAGCCATCTTCATATCAAAGATTACACAAGTATTAAGGTAATTGCAGCATTCGATCGCAAAAATTAAAAGAGCCTTGAATCTTAAAGACTCAAGGCTTTTCGTGAAACGGACAGGGAGAGATTCGAACTCTCGATACCTCTTAACAAAGTATGCCTTCTTAGCAGGAAGGTGCTTTCAACCACTCAGCCACCTATCCAGATGGGCGCGTCTCCGCACTTGCCCAAATATAACATACCCTAGGAGCGATCGACAACACTGATCGATGTTAAAGATTATTAACTGATGGCTCCGACCAAGATGAACATCAACACCAAAAATTTCAGCCTAAAATAGAATCATCAATCTCCAAACAAACCATAACCCATGAGCGAACTCACTCAAAAATTTAAAACTCAGGCCAGCATCCTGAGTGGCCTCGTTGGCACCATGTGGGCAGTGATGATCGTTAACACCGCTATATTCCATGGACAGCTCAACAACTTTGGCATTGCTCCCCACAACATGGTCGGCCTGCGCGGAATTTTGTTTGCACCGTTTCTCCATGGTGACTTTGGCCACTTAATTTCTAACACCATGCCCTTTATTGTGTTGGGATGGCTGGTAATGCTCGCCGAAACCACCGATATTTTGGTGGTGACTGGCTTAAGTATGCTGATTGGTGGCGCTGGCACATGGTTATTTGGCAGTTCTGGCACATCTCATATCGGAGCCAGCGGCGTGGTTTTTGGCTTTTTGGGCTACCTAATGATGCGGGGTTACTTCGATCGCAAGATATCTTCTATTCTCATTTCGCTATTTGTTTTTTCGATATACGGCACGGTGCTGTTTGGAATATTGCCGGGAAAAGCAGGCATTTCTTGGGAAGGACACCTCTTTGGCTTTTTGGGTGGAGTACTAGCAGCAAGACTCTCCGCTCCAGAATCAGTTAAAACTTACTACAAGTAACTGGAAATCAGCAGAACTGTTCACTGAGCGGAGCCGAAGTGAACAGTTCTGCTGATTTCGCTGAAGAATAATCGGACTTTTGACCGATCTAATCGATCGCACCTTAATCGAGAATGAGCTTAAGTTTGCACCAATTACAATTGCAGCGCAACACCACCACCTACGGTCTCATGCTCTCATATCCTTTCGAGCCAGAGGAAGAAGATCTCCTCAACGAACCAGCAGATGTTTATCCCGAAGAAACCTTTGGCGATCGACTGCGCTTGTTTTATGCCCAATTTAGTTCCAGCACCCGATCTTTGCTTAGCGACTCACTGTTTCGAGAAATCCAGACTGGCGGAAAGTTACAAGGATTAGAAATTGTGTGTCGCAACGAAACAATTCAGCACCGCTTGCTCAATAAACAGCAAAAAATTTGCAATGAAGTGCGCTGGATTTGGCCAGACAGTATGACGCGAGTAGAAATTTGGGTGAAAAGATTACCTGCTACCAAAAAAACTTTGTCTCTAAGATCTTAAAGGTGACACCCCAGCAAAACAGACCAGATGATTTCTACTGAAATCATCTGGTCAAATAAAAGTCTAAATATTAGGCGGCAATCAGCGAAGCCAGAGGCTCTGGGATGCTGGCAGAAGGAGCATTGAACTCTCCAACTAGCACATACTCTAGGCGAAGTTTTAACCAAACGATAAATTGGGAATTGGTGGAAACAATCGCTACTGACGGCTGTGGACATTTAGCTTTAGCCTCAGCTAACTCTGGCGCGTTCAAAAAAGCTGGTTGCTCAATAAGCCAAAAGTCTATTTCTTTTTCTTGCTCATGATAGTTGCGCACGCGCTCTTTGAGGACTTCGGCCAGGGGTTCCTCTTCTAGTAAAAAATTCCGGCTGGCCACAACGTAATGATAGGTCTGCATAAGGGTAAAGAAAAGGTCAGAGGAAGTAAAAATCTCCCGTCAAGAATAACTCATTATCGGGTGATTGAAATGTATTAATACCGGATGCTTTAGTATCTAAATAAAACTATTTACCTCTCATGACCAGCTTCATTTCCCGGATCGCTCGATCGATCCCCACCAATACGGCCCGACTGATGATTGAATGACCAATATTTAGCTCTTCCATCCCTGGCAACATCGCTACTGGATAGACATTGCGGTAGGTTAAACCATGGCCAGCATTAACTCGTAGACCACAATCAGTAGCTTCTAAACAGCCTTGGCGTAGATGCTCTAGCTCTTTGGCCAGAGTCATAGGATCTGTAGCATTGGCATAGCAGCCGGTATGTAGCTCAATAAACATTGCTTTGCTAGCCTGTGATGCCTTAATTTGAGCCGAGTTAGCATCGATAAACAAACTCACCGGAATATTGGCAGATTGCAGTCGATCGACCACTTTTTTCAGGCTTTCTAGCTGCCCAGACACATCTAAGCCACCCTCAGTGGTAACTTCGGTGCGTTTTTCTGGGACTAAAGTTACATAGTCGGGCTTCAGACTGAGGGCGATCGACACCATTTCTTCGGTGGCAGCCATTTCTAAGTTGAGATGGGTGGTTACGGTTTCGCGCAGTAACCGCACATCTCGATCCTGAATATGGCGACGATCTTCTCTTAGATGAGCCGTAATGCCATCGGCACCAGCTAACTCGGCCAGCATAGCCGCCGCGATCGGATCTGGCTCATTGGCTTGTCTGGCCTGCCGAATGGTTGCTACATGATCAATATTTACGCCCAGAGTTAACACAGTTCTAAAATCTCCTGAAATTACGGTGGACTGGTGGGTTACGAGTATTACAGTATCGCACAGCTCACGTTACAGTCTATAATTGGGTGGAACTTTGATTAACGCACCAGCGTCTTTCGGGTCTTAACGTTTTTCTTGAATTTTAAGTACTAACAAAAGTTCAATCCATCCTGCACAAGCCGGGATAGAGTAAAGAAAATCAATACCATTGCACAGGGGAGTGTATCGAATACCATGACTCAACACAAATTAAAAACCAAAGTAAGTTTTATTGGCTTGTTACTGGGTACCGCTTTGCTTTCCAATAGTGTCACTGCTTTAGCACAGTCCAATCCGAAGCCTAGTGCACTGAAGCCAGCAGTCGCCAAAGATACTCTAGAACTGTTTGAAATTAATAGCAGTATAAATCTTGCACCTCAGGCTGCCGAGACTACTTCGTTAAAGAGTAGTAAGCCGCAACCAGCAAAGTCTTTGGTCGCTCAAATTGCAGCACCCCAAGTTGATGAAACTATTGCGCCACAATCTCCTGTAGCACCTGCGACTGGCGAAATTACTGCACCCAAGAGCGACAGCAAGCCGTTAGAAAAAGCTCCTGAAGTTCAGCCTGTAGCACCTGCAACTGGCGAAATCACTGCACCCAAAGACGACAGCAAGCCGTTAGAAAAAGCTCCTGAAGTTCAGCCGGTAGCACCTGATGCTGCACTGAAAGAAGGCCAGAAGGCTCCTGATGCGACTGCTCCTAGTAACAAGCAAAATGGCGCAACCAGCCTGAGCGATATCTCTGGTAACTGGGCAGAGCCATTCATCAGAGTGCTGACTGACAAAGGAATCATTGCTGGTTACAAAGATGGGACTTTCCGCCCAGATCAGCCTGTAACTCGGGCTGAATTTGCTGCTTTAATCAGAAGAGCTTTTCCCGATGCTCCTGAAGTTAATTCCAAGAAAACTTTCCGAGATGTACCCCCAGGTTATTGGGCTGCTGAGGCGATCGCCAAAGCTTCTTCGATCGGCTTCTTAGCTGGTGATCCAGGCGGCACTTTCCGCCCTGCGGACAATATCAAACGGATTGAATCTTTGGTGTCTTTGGTAAACGGTACTAAGCTCCAGGCCAATGGCACTGTTGCTAACATTGATGAGCTGTTTTCTGATACTCCTCAGGTGCCTGTGTTTGGTCGTAATGCTCTAGTCGCGGCAGCCCAGCGTTGTGTGGCGGTAAGTGTTTCTTATCCAGATGGTCGCACCTTTAATCCTACCGGCGAAGCAACTCGCTCGGATGTTGCTGCATTCTTGCACCAGACTTTGGTCGCTGCCGACAGACTGCCTAAGCTGCCTGATGACAGCCCAGCCCAAAAATACATTGTTAACTGCACTCCAACTCCACCGCCACCGATCGCCAGATTGACTGAGCCAGACGTGTTGAACAGAGTAGGTATTCCCGCAGTTCCCCCTGTGCTAGAAGCCTCCGCTCCAGCTCCAGTGAATGCTCCGGTTGGTGGTATCACCACACCTAGTGGCTTTGGTGCTAACTGGGGTGATTTCTTCATCGCCGCCGGTTATCAAGACCAGATCCCCGCTCCTGGTCGTTCAATTGGCAACAGAGACTCAGTAGGTATTGGTGCCGGTATTGGTTTGGGTGATGCCCGCAACTTAATCGGTTTAGAGGCTTCCTACAGCACTTCTTTGAGCAGCAATACTCGCTTCCTCGATCGGGGCAATGTCAACTTCAAGCTGCACAAGCTCTTAGGCGACAATGTTTCGGCAGCAGTAGGTTACGAAAATGCTATTAGCACTAACTACAATGCTTCGGTCAACGAACCGGGTAGCACAGTTTACGGTGTAGTCACTGGTGTTCTACCTTTGGGTGATACTAGCAACTTCACTGCTTCAGTTGGAGCTGGTAATGGCCGTTTCCGGAACTTTCGCAGCATTATTGCTGATACCCAAAGCACCAATGTCTTTGGTTCACTTGGTTTCCGGGCTTCTGAGAACTTTGCTTTAGCTGCTGACTATAATGGTCGAAACTTCAGCATTGGTCTACCAATTACCTTCAAATTGGGAGACAACGTAGGTTTCCAAGTTACTCCATCACTTCTAGATATTGCTGGTGACTCTGGTAGCCCAAGCAGCCGCTTCGGTATTGGTGGTGGTATCGGTATCCGCTTCTAGATTTCTTCCCATGAATTATCCCGTTCTCAACAATTGAAACGGGATATCACAAAACTTGTGTAAATTACTTTCGATCTACCAATGAAAAATCAAAAAATCTTGTCAATTGCTGCCACCATTGCTGCTATTTTGCCTTTAGCAAATGTCGCTCAAGCAGCTCCTAACGCTGGCCTTTACGATGTAGGTGGCAACGCTCCTAATAACAGTGGACCAGTCAGCGGCGTTGTTGGCAGCGGCACTGTGCGCGGTGTTAAAAACTCAGCGAGCTTTGCTCCAGAAATTCAGTCCAAAGTTAACTCGATCGGTTCTACTCTCACTGCATCCAGTATTAGTGGCTCTCAATCTGTTGGTGGTAACACAGTTGCGGTTGATCCTGTCGTTGCTCAAGCATTGCTTGATCTATCTGCTTCTGCTCCTAATTCTGATACCCCAGCTTTAGCGGCTGTGGTTACTGCTCTAGGTGGTGGTGATGCCGCCCAAGCACTAGCTGGTAGTATGCGTGGATTGATTGGTAACAATGGCACCATCAACCCTACCGTGTTGACCGCTGCTGCTGGCAACTATAATACCTACGTTAGTTCGCTAGTTACCAAAGCTAATGTCACTGAGCGTCCAGCTAGTGATCTAGACACTGTTTTACAAAGTATGCCTGCTGGCCAAAAGGCCGCTCAAGTATTGCTCACTAAGCTCTTAGCTACTGGCTAGGTTCTGAGGGACTAATGATCAACAAGAGGGGCAGAGCAACAAAAAGCTTTGCCCCTTTTGCTATATAAGATAGATTAGTAATATCCACTTTAACAATTGATTTAATGACAGAGGCTAGAGTTTTCAGTCTGCCGAGTATTGATAGTGCTGTTGCCCTCGTGGGTATGCAGGAAGAAAATTTTAAGACTCTTTACCAAATTACTGGTGCCAAACTAGTGCTCCGTGGCCAAGATTTATATATTGATGGCTCAGAGGAAGTGATCGATCGCACCATAGCAATTATTGAAGCTCTGCGAGCAGTCTGGCAAACTGGCCGAAAGGTAGGCCGAGTAGATATTCGAGCAGCCAGTGAATCGATCGAGCACGGGCACCAAGAAGAGTTTCGTGGTTTACAAGAGCAAGTGCTAGCCACCAGTCGGCGCGGCGACCAAATTCGGGCGAAGACTCTGGCACAGGGGCGCTACATCCGAGATATTCGTCACAATGATCTGACGTTTTGTATTGGGCCAGCAGGTACTGGTAAAACCTATTTGGCGGCGGTAATGGCGGTGCAGGCGCTGCTGCGGGGTGACTGTGAGCGATTGGTACTTACCAGACCGGCGGTAGAAGCTGGCGAAAAGCTGGGGTTTTTGCCAGGAGATTTACAGCAAAAAATTGATCCGTTTTTGCGGCCTCTGTATGATGCGCTCTATGAGTTTATTGATGCCGAAAAAATTCCAGGCATGATGGAAAAAGGCACGATCGAGGTGGCTCCGTTGGCTTATATGCGTGGTCGGACATTGAGTAATGCCTTTGTGATTGTAGATGAGGCGCAAAATACTACGACTTCGCAGATGAAGATGGTGCTCACGCGGCTGGGTTTTCGATCGAAGATGGTGGTGACAGGAGATATGACTCAGACTGATTTACCAAGTCATCAAACTTCTGGACTATCGATGGCCAGAAAAGTGCTAACAGGAGTAGATGGCATTGCTTTTTGCTATCTGTCTGCTACTGATGTGGTGCGTCATCCTTTGGTAGAAAGAATTGTGAGCGCTTATGATCGGCATGAAACTAAGTTGTAATGGTGGATTTTTGGGCTATGCTAACGAAAATGCTATCAATGTTCTAAAGCCATTGTTCGGAGCTGCTTCCAGGCTGTTTATCTCTGGCAAGGTATCCAGCACAGATCCACCGACTACATCTTGGCGTATATCTGAGTAATTACCATCGTTAAAATACCATGCTTCGATATTTTGTAAGTTTGTTCAGCCTTGTTAGCCTAGTCGCTCATACCATTTTGAATTCTGCCCCAGCAATGGCTCAGCCAGCTCTACCGATAGCTTCGCTTGCGCCAACGGCGATCGAAAGCTTTCAGTCGCCCAACAGCTATGTCGGTATTGGTGGAGTGATCGGTGTAAATGGCAACACCACATCTTTGGGCAGTGGCGGACTCACTGTGGTCAGCAAACTGCGCTTCACTGACAACATCTCTTTGCATGATGCCACCGTGCTATTTGGTCGAGAAGCTGCCACTTCGATGATTATACTGAGTGCAGATTTTCCGATCCGTAACAGTGAAGGCAAGACGATCTTGGCACCTTTTATTGGCGGCGGCGCACAACTGCGCTATACCGAAGGCTTATTTTTGAGTCCAGCAGTTTCTGCTGGTGTAGATATTCCCATGTCAAATAATTTCACTGGCACCGTGCGACTCAATGCAGGTTTCCCCAATAATCGGAATGCTGATATAGGCGTGATTGTTGGAGCAGGATACAGCTTTGGCAAGTAAAAGTTTGCAAACTTTACAGGCTATAATTGGAACGAGATATTAACTTCATGTAAGAAGCCATTACGCCAATATTAAGGTTTAAAGATGCTCACTCAAACAGCCAAATCAGAACTCACCGTTAGAGTCGAGAACACCATCAATGGCCACTTTATTGCAACCTCGATCGATCTTCCCGATCTTCAAGCTCAGGCAGCCAGCCGTGAAGAAGCTCTTGCTAACTTATGAATCAAAGATTAAAGAGCGTTTAATCACAACAGAAATCGTAACCTTACAATGGGAAGTAAAACCCAAAAACAATCCTTGGTTGGAAATTGCTGGCAAGTATGCTGCCGATCCAGACTTCGATCGAATGTTATTTCATATTGAAACAGAGCGTAACTTGGATGCATTAGAAGAGTATTCATCAGAAGAACATACTCAGGACTAGGCAATAAATATGACCAAATGGGTTTTAGACACTGACCACTATTCATTGATTCAGCGAGGAAATCTACAGGTTCTGGAACGCTTTCAGCAAATAGATCAAACCGAAGTCTGTATCACCATTATCACAGTACAAGAGCAGATTAAAGGTCGTTTTAAAAATATTGATGAGGCCAAGAACACACCAAGACTAATCCAAAGCTATGATTGGCTCCAAACAGCGATCGCCGACTTTAATAAGTTGTCTGTGCTTCCACTGGCTGCCGGACACATCTCTTGAAACCGTTGATGAATCTTGAAAAACGGATTTACGATGTACCGTATATCAACACTTTCAGCTAATCAGTCCATCAAAATCAGGCTTTCTCAAGATATCTATCAAATCCTTGCTGTACAAGGATTTGAAGTACTTGTGTCCGGCAGTCAGGTGTTAGTATCTGCCAAGCAGGCTAAACTAGACTTTATCTATTGTATTATTGTTGAACCCAATGAGATCGAACAGATCCAAATCGAGATAGGGATGCCTGTTCAATCGATTAAAACAGATCTCCAGCAATCGGCTGAAATTGAATTGGTTACTGCTTTTGAATCAGTAAAAAAAAGCATTCCTGAATTCGCTAAAATTGAACCAAAAAAGATTGCAAAAGCGATCATTCAGTATCGTAATAGTAAGCAGATTATCAATCTTAGCTTTCTTACCACACTGAAGTGTGGTATTGGTAAAACTAAATTACCACCATTGGAAAACAGATTTACATATTAGAAAATGAGTTCATAAAATTCTCAGTGAAACTAAATTACCGAGAATTTTGGTTTATGGACAATAACAACAGTTCTATTGGCAAATATATAAAATGTAGGCTGGGCATTTTCCATGTTCATTGCTATGGATGATTCCAATGTATCTCTTATTTTATTATATTTAAAGCTATTCTGAGCATTCAAAGTGCTGATCGCCAAACAGCCCAAGATCATTAGCAATAAGCCAATCAGCGATCGATGGATATCCTGGAGGTTGATCATTCATTAGTAAATAAGCATAAAAAAGAATAAAAATAACTATAAGTTTATTGTCTATGATGTCTTTGCTATACTAAGCGACAATTTCACCCAATCCCGAAAAGCTTTTACTAATTCTAAATAGTCTACTGTCTGAGATTGTTGCAGAAATTTAGTGATGTTTGCGATCGGTATATTCACAAAAAACTGGCTGGTTAAAGCGATATTATAGCTACCATTCTGTAACTGCTTAATCATCAAGGACTCACCATCATAAATCCAGACCTCTACCACGCCGAGATCTGCATAAACCTGTAACCGATTTAACGAGCTATTAGTAACATCAATTTCCAGCACCAAATCTGGCGCTGGATCATCAGCTAAATTTAATCTTTTTTTACCTTGTACCGCATCGATTCGGCGGATATAAAAGCATTCATCCGGTTCTACCCCAATCAGGTCAGGTCGTTTAAAAGTTGTAGAACCCAATGGATAAATTGATATGTTAGTTTCCTCAGCCAACGTCTCCACAAAACGTCCCAAGATTTTTTTGCTGAGTTCATGCTCTGGAGAAGGAGCCATAATTTCTAGGTAGCCACGGTTGTAAGTAAGGCGCAGTCTTCGATCGACTAACTCTGCCTCCAATGCCTCATAGGTCTGCCAACTAATCCCTGTAAGCTGGATATTTTCATGAATTGGTGCTTGTAGGGTGGCTGTCATAATTTAAGCTCTAATCTAGCAGAGTTCTCAAAGCTACTTTCACCATTTTGACATACTCCCTGGTCTGATGTCTCGACAAGCCCACTGATCTCAATGCAGGAATCCCGAAATCGGTTTGCTAACGCCAGTTTTGACAAACTCTTGACAAATGCTGAGCAAAGTGAAAGTATTTAGGAGTCCTAACTATTTTAAGAATAACCAAAATTATGACTCTTAACGTTGAATTGTTAGAAAGCAGCTTTGCCCCAGTCGTCAACCAAGGCTCAGAATTTACTGCCAAATTCTATGATCAGCTTTTTGCCGATCATCCAGAAGTTCAGCCACTATTTGCTGGCACCCAGATGGAAAAGCAAGGCGTACAACTATTTCAGTCTTTGGTGTTTACTGTAAATAACTTACGAGATCTCGACACCCTCGTTGAAGCATTGAAAGGATTAGGAACTCGCCATGTTAAGTACGGCGTATTGCCCAAGCATTATCCAATGGTAGGTAGTGCCTTGCTCAAAACCTTTGCAGCTAAATTAGGTAGTGATTGGACTCCCGAAACCCAGCAAGCCTGGACAGATGCCTATGGCGTAGTGGCACAAGTAATGTTGGAGGGCGCAGATTATCCTCCCGAAATACTTACTTTGCAGCAGAGCTAAATCAAAGGATTATTGCTTTTCATCGACTGCGGGGCGGCAGGTATAATAGTTAGTGCCACCAAATATCGGTAGTCATGAATAACTCTGCCCCCTTGCCAAATGGCGTTAATGAGATCGATCATCACATCTTAATTGGTCTAGAGAAAATTGGCAGGGCACTCAAGAGTCAATCTTGGCAAGATGCTGGACAGCAGGGATTAACCCCCACTCAGGGGCAAATCTTGAATCTCTTGGTCAATACTGGGGGAGTTGGATTATCGGAGGTGGCTAAAAATTTAGGGGTGACGGCGGCAACGGCAAGTGATGCCGTCGCTTCCTTGGTCGATAAAGGTTTAGTGCAAAAAACTCGATCGTCAGCCGATGGGCGGGCGATCGCAATTACCTTAACTACCTTAGGCCAACCAGCCGCTGGCCAGACGGCTACCTGGTCAAATTTTTTATTAACCTCAATGAATGAGTTAAATGCTGAGGAAAAAGTAATATTCCTCCGGGGGCTGATCAAAATAATTAAAAAGCTTCAAGAACAGGGAAAAATTTCGGTTGCTAAGATGTGTGTAACTTGTAGCTTCTTTCAACCCGATCATTATCCTGATTCTGAGCAACCTCATCATTGTGGGTTGGTTGATGCCCCCTTTGCCGATGGTAATTTACGGATTACTTGTGCAGAACATGTAAGCAAAGAATAAATTGCTAATCAAAAACCCCAAAAGATGTTATCTCATGGGGTTTTTGTAACTATTCAGCCAAACTTAGCTCAAGGCGTTGATTGCATAATCAAGGTAAGAGTTAGCTTCTACAGAAGCGTCACCGCTGAGGCCGTGGTTAGCTTTGATGTACTTCAGAGCTTCAACGTACCAGCTTGGAGACAATTCAAAAGTACGGTTGATTTCAGCCAAACCGCCGATGAGGTAATCATCCATAGGACCAGTGCCGCCAACTACACAGCAATAAGTAACCATGCGCAAGTAGTAGCCGATGTCGCGTACACACTTGTCTTTACCAACTTGGTTTGCAGCATAAGCTGGACCTTGCATGGTAGTGGTGTAAGGGAATTTTGAATAAACTGCGTTAGCAGCGCCTGTGCAGAGAGCAGAAGCCTTAGAAGTCAGGCCACGAGCAGCTTCCATGCTAGCAGAAGCTTGACGGAAACGACCGAACGCTGTTTGCATTTCGGTAGAGCTGAGAAAGCGACCTTGTGAATCGGCTGCTGCTACTGCTTCGGTTAAAGGGGTTTTCATTTATTTATTCTCCAGATATTTTTTTGTGGACTAGAAATATGTTGCTTAAGCAACAGCGGCAGCAGCCTTGTCGAAGTAGCTACCTACTTCGGAAGCAATTGCAGCACAATCACCACGAGTGATGTTGTTGGTATCATTAACGATCACCATTGCAGCTTCTTTCATTTTCTTAACGCCGATCGCTACAGAAGTACCAGGAGTACCTAGTGCTAAGTAAGTTTCGCGTAAGCCATTCAAACAACGGTCATCCAATACGGAAGCGTCGCCAGCGAAAGTTGCGTAAGTGATGTAGCGCAAGATAATTTCCATGTCGCGGAGGCAAGCTGCCATCCGGCGGCTGGTGTAAGCGTTGCCACCAGGAGCGATTAATTGAGGCTGCTCAGCGAACAAAGCGCGAGCGGCGTTAGCAACAATGGCAGAAGAGTTGCTAGTAATTCGGTTGACTGTGTCCATCCGCTTGTTACCTTCAGCTACCATCGAGCTAAGGGCATCAAGTTGAGTGGTGCTCAGGTATTCACCGCGAGCGTCTGCTTGGGATACTACTTTTGCAAATGCGTCGAACATGAACTCGATCTCCTAGATATGTTTGTGTCTTGATTATTTAGATTTTATCGGGTTTTATCCCTTCTTAACAACGTCCCGACAACAAGTGTTGGGGGCTGCTTGTTTTACTATTGCTTATTTATACTATGTCGTTCGATCGTTGTTTGTTACAAATAATGAATGCTCAATCGGTGTTCTTCGCAACATTTCGTAACATTAGCTGCTCATCTACAACTGCCGCTCTAGATCAAACAAGAAGCCATGGATGTATTCTTCCGTCCACTCCTCGCCGTAGAAACGGCTCAACATCCCTCTGGCAGGGTCTTTTTCGGCACGGTAACGCAGGTATCGTAAGTGGGCAGCTTTGATTTCGGCTAGTTTCTCAGGGTCGGTTACTGGCTCGGCTCGATCGACGAAATTTAAGTAAGCCTGTAAATATTCTTTAAAAGCCTCAAATACATGGGTTTCCACCACCGCATCATCTTTTGATCGAGTCCACAAAAAAGCTGGCGAAAAGAACTGCTGTGCTTCTTCGGGAAAATCACCACCCCAAGGTAAATCTTTCTGGTACTTCTCAAAAATCGGCAAAACTGGCTGAGTAAATTTGGCCTGATACTCTGGGTCATCCCGAAACAGCGGCTGCATATCGAGGGCAATCAAGTGACCACCGGGCAAAGTAACCAAATCTGCCCCGAAAAATGGCAGATCGTATTCCAGCTTCGGGAAAATCACAAAATTCAACACCTGCAAAGAAGCTCCACCCTGCACATGGGCAGCGCGAATTTGGCGGAGCTTTGGAGACTGATAGCCATGACTGGTGGTGAGCACTTCGGACTGTCGATCGCCTTTACCAACCACTGCAAACTTCGATTCATACCCGGCTGGGATGGGATATGGCTGCAAATCTTGCCGTTCTTGCAGGAGCTTTATTGCATATGCTAAAAACGGCTCATAGATAGTTACCGCGTCACTCATGCCGGTACTCCAGCCAACGGGGTCGCATCTTCAAACAAAAAACCATACAAGAACTTTTCTGACCACTCATGACCAAAGTAGCTGCTAAACAAACCAGAAGCAGGGTCTCGATCAGCGCTGTATTGGTCGTAGTCTTTCTGAGCTTTGATGATCGACTGAATATCTGAAGGATCATCCATCGGCTGTTCTTGCGCCAGCATCTCCCAATAGAGTTC
>JAYSRP010000052.1:0-7235 GCA_043721015.1 Synechococcales cyanobacterium
AGTTTAAGCTGCGAGGGCTTTTAGGTTTGTTTGGGTTGATTCTATCACTGTCGATCGGGCTGGGATCTTTTACTCCACTGTGGTCACAGACTCCCTCATCATCTCCCAAAGATGCTTGTGCTGTGCCGCTGGCTTTGTGTACAGATATTCAGAACTTGGCTCAGGAAGATGTGGTAGATGATATTCCCCGTCGAACAGCTCATGCGATCGATCTGTTTAAGGAGAAGCATCCTGATTGGCAAAATGATCCGAATAAGGCGAAGCGGGAAGTTAGTCGTATGTATGATCGTGAGTACACTCAGCGAGAGAAGACCAAGAAACAAGATCTCCCTTCTATCTGGAAGAAGTTGACTGAGAACGGTTTTTTAGCTCCTTTTTTAGGACTTGTTCTTCTTGCTTTAGCGGGTTGGTTTAAGGATGGCATTGGTAAAAGTTGGATGGCTTTAACTAAAAAAATTGATGATTGGGTTTATGGGCGGTTTGCAGGCACGCCATTTTTTGAAAGTTTGGCGCTGAAACGTTATCGAGAGGCATTGGTTAAGAATTACCAAGAGCTAAAGATTCCTTTTCGGGTGAATCATAAGCCGTTGGATATGAGTGAAATTTATGTGCCATTGAAGGTGGCGGGTTCTAGTGATAGTGAACAGGTGGATGCTTATGGATCGATCGCTAAATATCGACGGTTGATGATTAAGGGGATTCCGGGTTCGGGAAAAACAATGCTGCTGCGACATGTGGCATTTTGTTATGGCAAAGGGAATTTGCTGGGGTTAGAGAATCGACCAGTGCCGGTATTGTTGGAACTGCATCGGTTGAATGACGCAGATTTGACGGAGGAAAAGTTGATTGGAGCAATTGTGGAGGCTTTTAAGCTGAATCAGTTTCCGAAGGCGGATCGGTTTGTGCGTCATAGTTTGGAGCAGGGTAAGTTGATGCTGCTGCTGGATGGGTTGGATGAAGTGAACAGTAAGGTTCGATCAACTTTGGCTCAGAAAATTAGTGATTTGTTGCGGAGTTTGGATAAAAAGCAGGGGTGTCGGTTGATTGTGACTTGTCGGACTGCGGTGTATGACAATGAGTTTGCCAGCGAAAATGATCAAACTTTGGAGGTAGTGGAGTTTACTGATCAGCAGATGCGACGGTTTTTGGGGGCTTGGAAGGCAGAGATTCCTGTTGGTAAGTCGATCGATCAATTAATGCAAACTTTACGCGATCGGCCTCGGATTATGTCTTTGGCACGAAATCCATTGTTGTTAACTATTATTACGCATCTTTATACCGAGCCTGCTTTTGAGTTGCCTCGATCGCGAGCAGAGTTTTATCAAGAATCTACACGGATTTTGTTGAATCAGTGGCAACTTAATTTTAATAAGTATAAGGGGGCTGATAAGCAACGAGTGTTGCAGCAGTTGGCTTTGTATCAGCAGAAAACCAGTATCGAGCAGTTACAGGATCGACGAAGTATTGAATATACTGTGGTTCTAGAGCAGATTGGAATGTTGTTGCCAAGTCTAAATCTCGACCCAAAGAACGATTCAATTCCACTACTAAATGAGTTGGTGGAGCGAAGTGGTCTATTTTTAAGGATAGATGGAGGACAGCGATATCAATTTGCCCACTTAACATTACAAGAGTATTTTGCAGCAATGGCTTTGGCTGACAAGTCTGATGAGTTAGTGCTTTTATTTGAGCAAGATCCCATGAGCTGGCGCGAGGTTGTAAAGTTATGGTGTGGCATCGCGGGTAATAGTACATCTCTGATTAAGAGGATTTATAAACGAGATGAGCTATTAGCATTTGAGTGTTTGGCAGATGCTCAGGAAGTAGAGCAATCATTAGCAGATTCGATCATTGATCATTTTCAAAAACTATTGGGAAATTATGATCAGCAAGAAGAACTTGTTCGAGCTTTTGGTGCAGTAGCAGCAAGTGATAGACCACGAGGTCAGAAGGTTTTTGAGTTTTTGCAGGATTCGTTACGTCTCCCTATGCAAAGGTGTCACTATGAATCAATTGCTCAAGCTATTTCTTTTACGAATCGACCACAGGCAGCTAGGATACTGGCGATTTTTTACGCTGTGGTTGTAATGGATAAAGCTCCATTATCATTTAAAATAGGTGACTTAACAAATGAGATAGCTGGTCAATATTTAGTGAGAATGGGAGATTTAGCTGTCCCTGAATTAGTTCTGCTTGCAAATAAAGGGCTTAATTACGCAGTTAATGATTTACACTCAATTGGTACAACAAAGGCTGCGGAGGCTTTAGTTCCAATGCTTTGGATGGAACGACATATTAATGTACAAAGCATAGCTGCTTTATGCCTTGCTTCATTATTAAAACAACCTATTATCGAGAACGGATTAAACAATTACCCCGCAGACAAACTAAAAAAAGGAATCATAGTAAAACACACGAAAAAAACTGGAAAATTCCCTACGGATGGAAGGATACCAAACATAAATAATGATGAAAGAAGGAAAAAATTCACTTGGGTCTGGGAGCCTTTTCAATTCGATCAAAACTTAGTGATGGCAACAGTAGTTGGAAGAATTGCACAGCTAATTAATGCCGATCTTGATGTCAAGAAAGATATCTGTATTTCTTCACGGAGCAATGCACACATCGACCCAAGAATTGCTATCTCACTTTTTGCTATTCAAGACAGGGAGAAAATTCGATTAGATTCAGAATTTAAAAGTATGAGTCCAAAACAACTAAAAATGGTGTCCAATATAACCAACGAAGGTGAATTCAGTGATGAACATCTGTATCGTCTTTTTAGGAATCTAAATAGTAGTACAGTTAAACTAATGATTTTGCTTAAAGATTTATCGCCTACTCTTAAGTTTTCTCTGATTTACGGGTTAGCTACAGCAGAACGTACTCCTAATATTTATGACTGGTTGAGTATTTTACATCCAATGCAATTTGAATTCAAGAATACCAGGCAATACAAGATTCTTGTTGCCATTTCATTTTTGTTTTCTACCTCTGCTATTTTAGGCTTGCTTTATATTATTAACACACGAAAAATATTAAATACCCCTTCTTTGGCAATGATAATTATTATTGCCTTACTGAGTTTTCTTGCCCCTGAACTAACTAAAGCTCCATCAGACTCAATGACTATAACAAAATTTCTTATTAAAACTTTTTGTGCGTTTTTTTGCGGCTTGACCATTTCAAGTTTTTCTAAAATCGGATTTATTACACTAATGACTAATTTTAATTTCTCGCCTGCCTTGTTAAGTCAGCTCGTGGATTTAATAGAAATGCTTCTTATACTCCTTGGCTTCTATTTTTGGATAATTGTTGATTCAATGAAAATAAGATCTCTCAACCCACTACATGGCGGATTAATTGAGATATTTTTACAGAGAAGTTACAAACAAATAGATAAAGCATTGCATTAATATTTTCAAACTTAATTGTTACAAAGGAAACCTCCTGGTGAGAACTGTGAGAAATAAAGGCTTTGATGGTTTAAGTCCACGTAAATTAGTCAAAACAGTCAGCAATTACGTAGAAGGCGATCGATTCTAGGGCGAAGAGCAAAACTCAGCCTGTGGAGCAAAGCAAACCATATTTTTTACCGCCACAAGGGCTATACTGGGATAGCAAAGCTTACTGGCAGAACCGACTGCTCTATAGTCAAGTAAAAGTTGAATCAGGTAGAAAAGCTTTATGGTAAATGCAATTTTTTGGTCTGCGGCAGATGTTGCAGCCAAAGCCAATGAAATGTATGGCAGTGGCATTCAGCAACAGGTAGAGACTAGTGACAATATTGGTAAAATGCTGACGATCGACGTAGAAACTGGTGAGTATTTCATTGATAAAACAGGTGTAGAGGGCATGATGTTTCTAAAAGCCAAAAGACCTACCGCTAGGCTATTTACTTTGAAAATCGGCTACATTGCAGCGGTGGGCTTTGGTGGTTTTGATGGAAAGCTAATCTGATGATTGTAGGTAAGTTTGTTGAAAATAAAATTATTCTACCAGTAAGCTTTGTGCTGGCCGGAGAAATGGTATTCTCTGTTGGTTTTGTTGTGGATACTGGATTTAACGGCTATTTAACACTGCCTGTTGGAGCGATGAATCTACCGTTGTTCTCGACAACCGCAGCAATCCTAGCCGATGGTACTCAATCTTTGATATGGAGGATAAGTTGCCTCATAGAATCAAAGTTTCTAATTCATATGATAGTCCCGGTCTTTGCCACTGATTGATGGTAACGTAGGCAATTCTTACTTCATCGGGTTCATATCGATCGAGCCAACTCCAGAAAAAGGCTTTGTGTCCACCACGCAGCCGATCACGTAGGTTTTTGGCTTTGCCGATGTACAGATTTTTTGGCTGTTGTGATAAGGAATATTTTATCGTTCCCCAATAAATCTTTGAAATTGGAAAAGATGTAGCCGATCGAATCCGCACCAAACAAGCATCACTGGCAAAAGTCAACCATTAACTCGGTACACAAGTTATTCAGACAGCTATTGTCTAAGATCATCACTTTTGGTATGCTGAGAAGGTTGTCTAAAAATTCGCACATCTGAGAATTCGGGTGTTTCCAACTCATTGGAGATGCACTCAGATGGAGGATAAACCCGGAAGGAAAAAATAATGGCTGTCGTATCTCTCGCGCAAATGATGGAGTCTGGCGTTCACTTCGGGCACCAAACCCGTCGGTGGAACCCCAAAATGGCTCCCTACATCTTCACCGCCCGTAACGGCGTACATATCATTGACCTGGTGCAAACAGCCCAGCTCATGGAAGATGCTTACGATTACATGCGTACCGCTTCCGAGCAAGGCAAACGCTTCTTGTTTGTAGGAACCAAACGCCAAGCAGCAGGCATCATTGCCCAAGAAGCAACTCGCTGTGGCGCTTCCTTCATCAACCAGCGCTGGTTGGGTGGAATGCTCACCAACTGGACTACTATTAAAGGTCGGGTTGATCGCCTCAAAGATTTAGAGCGCCGGGAAGCTAGCGGTGCCCTAGACATGTTGCCTAAAAAAGAAGCCTCGGTATTACGCCGGGAAATGTACAAGCTTCAGAAATACCTCGGCGGCATCAAAAACATGCGCAAGGTGCCTGATGTAGTAATTGTGGTAGACCAGCGGCGCGAATATAACGCCATGTTGGAATGCCAGAAACTGAACATCCCGATCGTTTCTTTACTAGATACCAACTGCGATCCTGACATTGTTGATGTGCCAATTCCGGCCAACGATGATGCAATTCGATCGGTTAAATTAATCTTAGGCAAACTAGCCGATGCGATCTACGAAGGTCGTCATGGTCAGCTCGACACCGAAGACGAGTACGCCGACTACGCCGAAGAAGACTTCACCGATGAAGAAGTCCCCAGCGAAGAAGAAGCACCAGCTCAAGCATAATATCTACAACTAACTAACCATGGCTGAAATTACTGCAAAAATGGTCCAAGAGCTGCGCAAACAAACTGGCGCAGGTATGATGGACTGCAAAAAAGCCCTCGGTGAAACTGAAGGCGACTTAACCAAAGCATCAGAGTGGCTGCGCCAAAAAGGCATGGTCGCTGCTGGTAAAAAGAGCGATCGAGTAACTGCCGAAGGATTGGTTGATAACTTCATTCAACCTGATGGTAAATCCGGTGTGCTGTTAGAAGTCAACTGCCAAACCGACTTTGTAGCTCGCAATGATGCTTTCAAAGAATTGGTAGTCAACTTAGCTGCTCAAGCTATTACTGCCAATACTGTCGAAGAGCTAATGGATCAATCCTATGCTCAAGACAGCAGCATTAAGGTTTCAGAAGCAATGATCAAGTCGATCGCCACTCTGGGCGAAAACCTGAACGTGCGCCGCCTTGCTAACTACCAACTGGCCGCAGGCGAAGCTGGAGTCGTAGACTGCTACATCCACACCGGCGGACGGGTGGGGGTTTTACTAGAGCTAGGCACCGATAATGCCGCAGCCGCTGGTAACGAAGAGTTCAAAACCTTGGCACGCAACCTGGCAATGCAAGTTGCTGCTTGCCCCAACGTCGAGTACCTAGATGTCTCCGAAATTCCTGGCGAAATTGCCATCAAGGAAAAAGAGATTGAAATGGGTCGTGATGACATCGCCAGCAAGCCCGATGCTATGAAAGAAAAGATCGTTCAAGGTCGCATCGACAAACGCCTGAAGGAAATGACTTTGGTTGACCAACCATACATTAAGGATCAAAGCCTGACTGTAAATGAGTTGATGGGTCAAACTGCTAAACAGTTAGGCGGCACTATTACAGTGCGTCGTTTCACTCGGTTCATTCTAGGTGAAGGCATTGAAAAGAAAGAATCTAACTTCGCTGAGGAAGTAGCTGCTCAAATGGGTCAGCTCTAAATTGAAGAAAGCGGGCTATTAAGCCTGCTTTTTTTGCTGGTGGCTTCGACTCCGCTCAGCCACCAGCAAAAATCTTGTCGATCGATATCTAAACCGACTAAAATAAGGGCGGTCTAAAGCCCCAAATTATTATGCTTATCCTCGTCGCTCTTTTATATCTAGCGCTCGGTGGTGCCTACTTGTTAGTCATCCCGGCTGGCATCTATTTCTATTTTCAAAAAAGATTTTACACAGCTAGCTCCTTAGAACGAGGCTTCATGTATTTCATGATGTTCTTCTTTTTCCCCGGCATGTTGGTGCTAGCGCCTTTCATCAATTTACGTCCCCAACGTCGCCAAATTACTTAGCCAAATTACTTGGGCCAAAACTATGCGCAGGATCGATGCTCTTTTAATCACGTTGGTAGTCTTTGTAGGTGGTGGCTTAAGCTACGTCATCTTGCAGGTGGTGGGTCTAGATAGCATCGATGCTGGTATCTGGAGTCAGGTCGCTTTGATTTTGGTGGTTTTAGGCTGGTCGGCTACCTATGTATTCCGAGTATCTAATCGCAACATGACCTACGATCAGCAGCGAGCAGAATATGAAGATGCGGTATTGCAGCAGCGCTTAGATTCAATGACTCCCGAAGAAATCGCTAAACTCCAAGCTGAGATCGAAGCTGAAAAAACTAAAGGATAAATGGCCGATGATATCAAAAATTTGGGATTTAGTGCAGCAGAGTCTCATCCGTAAGCATAATCTGGTTGGCCATCTAGACAATAAACCTGTGGCTTACGGGTATCAGCTCAAAGCGGGACAAAGACCCCAAAGATAGCATTGAAAGACCCCTCATCCCCCAACCCCTTCTCCCAAGGCGGGAGAAGGGGAGTCG
>JAYSRP010000053.1:0-3537 GCA_043721015.1 Synechococcales cyanobacterium
ATAATATTAGAAGACACCTCACTTGAAGAATATTGGCAAGCTGGTGTTGAGCAGATTCTGGCTGGTTTCCCAGAAGAAGCACAAGCTGTTTGGCTTACACCTTTTTTCAATGAAGAATTCAATGAAGAACAACTAAATAAAAGCTTGATAGATTATTTGCTGGCTACTATAAATAGCCATGCAATACAAAAAGAAATAGATATGGCTTATGCAATCGTAAAATGTTTGCAAGCATTAGCTCCAGATAATCTAAAAGGATTATTACAATTTATTATTTTGTCAGTTGATGCTAATGAGTTTGATATAGCAATGTTAGTAGATATGAGCTTTGTAGAAGTCTTTGAACAGGTCTCTTTTGTAGATATTGATCTGGACATGCTATATACAGCTCTCAAGAAAATGTCTGTGTCTCTGACTTTACAATATGCTGATGATTACCTGGAGTTGATTAAACTAATAGCAAGCAAAACTTCTGATACCAGTCGGTTTATCTGTGAAATTGCACCTCTATCACTTTTCCTAGGGAAACAGTGTGGGCTGCTTCACCTACGAACTCAACTGCTGCAAGTTTGTTTAGCTTGCAAGCCACCAAATTTTCGATTCACTCTTTTATGTGATTTGGCCGAAAGCACTATCCAAGAACGTAACTATCCAATGACTATCTCAGTTGGCGAACAGTGTTACCAGGAAGGCATGATAATTGGTGGAATAGAGCATGTTTCTGGTAGTCATAGATTACTGACTGCATTGATGGAAGCTGGAGAATGGCAAAGAATTCCAGATGTGGCATTGAATCACAAAAAAATACTTCAGGAATTTGTCACAAAGAATTATCTTCATACCAATGATATGGCTATGATTGTTAATTCTTCTTATTATCTGAACTATTTGTATGATGAACCACAGCTTCTACACGGTTTACGCAATTCTATTGGTGATATTTGCTTGAAATCAGTAAATTCCATCAACAAATCTTCTGACTTGATCAGCGATTATCAATCACCTTCTAAAACTAGAGCTTTGAGAATAGGATATATTGCAAGTACCTTGAATAATCATTCGGTAGGTTGGCTTAGTCGTTGGGTTTTCAATTATCATGATAGATCAAAATTTCAAATATTTATTTATCATGTTGGTCAATCTGATACTCATCAATTTAATCGAAAATTCTTTAGAGACAAAGTAGATGTAGCTTATTACTTGGGCACTAACTCTTTTGAAATTGCGGAATTAATTCGGCGTGATGAAATTGATATTTTGATTGATTTAGATAGTTTGTCTCTATCTGTCACTTACGAAGTTATGTGCTATAAGCCTGCCCCAGTATCAGTTACTTGGCTAGGTTGGGACACTTCTGGCTGTCCAGAAATCGATTATTTTATTGCTGATCCTCATGTATTGCCCTCAGATGCTGAAGAGTATTATAGAACGAAGATTTGGCGGTTGCCCCAAACATATATAGCGATCGATGGTTTTGAAATCCAAGTTCCTACCAAGCGGCGCTCCGATTACCAAATACCCGAAGATGCAATTGTCTACCTCTGCGCTCAAAAAAGCTATAAGCATCACCCCGATATTCTCCGCTTACAGATGCAAATTATTAGACAAGTACCTAATAGCTACCTATTGGTAAAAATGCGAGCTAATCCAGAATCATTGATGAAAATTTATCAGGAGCTGGCTGATGAAGTGGGTATTTCGATCGAGCAACTGCGCTTTATTCAGCCTGACCCTGACGAAATGACTCACCGGGCTAATTTGCAGTTAGCTGATGTGGTTTTAGACACTTTTCCTTACAACGGTGCAACCACGACTTTAGAGACATTATGGATGGGTGTACCGCTAGTCACAAAAGTTGGTCAGGCATTTGTGGCACGTAATAGCTACGCCTTTATGCAGCAAGTGGGAGTCACCGAAGGCATCGCTCATACTGATGCAGAATATGTAGATTGGGGAGTAAGGTTAGGAACCGATTTAGCTCTGCGGCAACAGGTGATGGGGAAACTTCTACACTCACGCAAAACTTCGCCTCTGTGGAATGCCCGCAGTTTTACCCTAGAAATGGAGAATGCCTATCGCCAGATGTGGGAAATCTACCAATCTCAGGTCTTGGCTCAGCAAAAATGATGCGATCGAGATAAACTGGCAAATTCATAGGTTCTTTTTTAGCTTTTGACCCATGCTTGCCGAAATTAAATCGATCGCCCACCAGCTTGCCCCCCGCCTCATTGAAATTCGTCGCCACCTACATGCTCACCCAGAGCTGAGCGGCCAAGAACACCAGACGGCAGCCTATGTGGCCGGAGCCTTAAATTCTTTGGGTCTGAAGGTGACAGAAGAAGTCGGCAAAACTGGGGTGATTGGGGAATTGTTGGTTACTGAAGAGACCGTGGGAGCAAAATGCTTGGGTATTCGTACCGATATGGATGCGCTGCCGATCGAAGAGCATACCAAGCTAGATTTTGCCTCCCATCAGCCCGGAGTGATGCACGCCTGCGGCCACGATCTGCATACTACTTTGGGGTTAGGGACAGCGATGGTGCTATCTCAGCTACCAGGATCTTTACCGGGAAAAGTGAAATTTTTGTTTCAGCCCGCTGAAGAAATCGCTCAAGGTGCCCGCTGGATGATGAATGATGGGGCTTTGGCTGGCATTGACCATTTATTGGGAGTGCATGTATTTCCGAGCATTATGGGTGGCTCGATCGGCATTCGCTATGGTGCCCTGACGGCGGCAGCCGATGACTTGGAAATTATTATTCAGGGTGAGGCTGGCCATGGAGCCAGACCTCATGAGGCGATCGATGCGATTTGGGTGGCGGCGCAGGTGGTGAATGCTTTGCAGCAGGCCATTAGTCGCACCCAGAACTGTCTGCGCCCAGTGGTGTTGACTATTGGCAAAATTGAAGGGGGACGGGCGCACAATATTATTGCCGATCAAGTAACCATGCAGGGCACCGTGCGCTCTTTGCACCCTGAGACTCGGGCGATGCTGCCCGAATGGATTAATGGCATTGTTAACGGAGTTTGTGCTACCTATGGCGCGAAGGCGGTGGTGGATTACAAGCATGGAGTTCCATCTGTCCAGAATGATCTGTATTTGACCCAGATTATGGAGACAGCAGCGCGGGAGGCTTGGGGTAATGAAAAAGTCCAAATTCTACCAGAGCCATCTTTGGGGGCAGAAGATTTTGCGGTGTATTTGGATCAGGTGCCGGGTAGTATGTTTCGGTTGGGGGTGGGCTATCCAGATAAACATAATTACCCGCTGCATCACCCATTGTTTGAAATTAATGAAGAGGCGATCGTGACTGGTGTGGTGACGATGGCTTACAGTGCCTATAAGTATTTTCATCCCCAACAAACCCAATTGTAGGGTGGGCACTGTCCACCACAAGGATTTCAGGAGATCAAGACTTCTATGTTTCGGTGAATTTACGGGTATCAACTCAAAGCGGGACAAAGATCCCAAAGATAGCAATGAAAGACCCTCATCCCCCAACCCCTTCTCCCAAGGCGGGAGAAGGGGAGCCGGAG
>JAYSRP010000054.1:0-3514 GCA_043721015.1 Synechococcales cyanobacterium
ACCAATATGCTCTTCTGGGCGGCAGCCGATCGAATCAACCCGCATCTGCCGCACAATTTCTGGTAGCTCTGTCAAAGGATGACGCAACACATTTTCAACTATCTTCATACAGTAAGCAGTTTCCATATCTTGTCGCAACCAAATGGCCACCGGTGCTGCCACTTTTTGTAAAGCAGCAAAATTACTTCCTTTCCCGAAATAAAGTCGTTCTTTGACCAAATGAATGCCAAACTTAACCTGCGTGGAATTGAGTAATTCTTTGTAGATTTCATCATGGTGCCGATCGTCTGCAGCCACTAACAAGTCATGGGCAGGTTGACCGGCATACTCCATAACCTTCTGGCATTTAAGCTGCCAAGCACCACGATACTTTTTCAGGTAATCTGACTTCAGTCGCGCAGCCGAGCGCAAGATCACTGGATATGTATGACCGATCAATGTAGTTCCAAAATTCTCTTCTTCATCAATATCTGTATTTTCCTCAAACTCCCAAAAATCTAAATCTTGATTCAGCAGTTTAGCCGGTAAGAAAAACTCAATGGTAAAGCTGTCACACAAGCCACAGGCTTCATCTAGCATTTTTGGGAATAACAACTTAATTTCCTGAAGACTATAAATCTTCTCAGCATCTAATTTCAATCGCTCCCCAAGAGATGTAGCTCCTCCTGCTGTCCTCATGTTGTACTGTTTGGCATCAGGTATTACCCAGCCATTTAATTGATAGCGATCATCTCCCGTCATTGCATTAACTACAATCATTAAATAGGAATTTGGAGAATTGATCTTTCCTCTTGGTTTCACCTGTTGAAGAATATCTTCAAACATAGTAGTTTGCTGCTGTGCCCAAATCCGTAACTCTCTAGCGATCGAGCGATCAATCAATTCTTCAGACTCTAGATCGGCAACGAGAAAAGCGACAAACCTCACCAGTGCAGAATGTCCCCGTACATCTTTCATGTCAATCAAATATTTGATTTGTGCCGATAGTGTTTGGGGGGCGGCAACAGCTACATCATCTGGACAAGTTCTATCATAGGCAACGGCCAAATTCCTTACAAGCTGATTTTCAACGGGAAGCAAAATATGCTCCAAATCCACATAAGCCAATCCCCTCCACACTCGGCTAAGAGTGCTCACCGGTATCATAAAAGCTGCTTTGGCTTCAGTCTGTTGCCGATCGGCTGCCACTACCATCCCCACTACCGCATCTAAGGTATCATCCCATACTGGGGAACCACTAAAACCATACTCGATCGCATATCCCTCAGCCTTCAAATCTTCTATCTGCACCCGTCCCGACCCTTGTCGCCCCCGCAACACCCCACTCGCCCATACGCCATCATTCCGCTCCTCTGGGAACCCAAAAGTCCGAAACTTATGCTCCCACGGCTGATCAGCAACCATCAACCGTACCACCTGCGCCTCCGCTGATAAAGCCCCCAAGTCCACCTCCAACACCGCAATATCTTGACCCAACTGCCCCGGATTCACCGGCTGCCAAAAAACCACTCTACCAGACACCCGTTGACCAGCATTCAACAAAGGCATGTCAAACTCTACTAGCTCAGTCGGCATCACCACAGTATTATTTGTTACCCCCAAAGCCTCTGCCACCACATGAGCACAAGTCAACACATGTCGATCGGACACCAAAAAACCTGCCCCCATCACATTATCATTGGCCGCAAAGATCCTGACGATCGAAGACTCAAATGCCTGATAGTGTGTCATTGACCTAATCCTGCTTCCAAGTCAGAGTCACTTCAAAATTCACCTCACCCCCCACCGCAGAAAAAACCACCCCAGCCTCTGCCGTCATCTTCAACCCAAACTTAATTTCCACCTCAGTAGCCGGAGTCGTCAACCCCTGCTTCAACCGATTAAAAGCCGCCGCCGCCACCGGCACCACCCGATCTAACGCCTGCTCAAAAGACTGAGCAGCTTTAACCACATTGGCATCACCACCACCGCGTGAAACCAGATCCTGCGGCCCGCCAGCTTTTTTCTCAATCTCCATCAAGAACGGCGTACCGTCTTCCAAATGAAACTCCATAATCTTCTTGTCCTGCGCCATAAATACCCCAAAATTCAGCTAGAAATTACTCTATCAGTTTATACCCTAGTTAACAGGAAATAGAAACTATTAAAGCAAGTACCAATTTAGCGAAAATCTATTTTGTGCTCCGGCTCCCCTCTCCCACCTTGGGAGAGGGGCTGGGGGTGAGGGTCTTTCCCTGCCATCCCAGAAGTCCTTGTAATATTCGATCGCTATTTTAATTGCTGTTCCCAACTCCACACCGTATTTTCTAGCAGCATGGTGACAGTCATAGCTCCGATGCCGCCGGGGACGGGGGTGATGTGGCTGGCGATCGGCAGTATCCCCTCAAAATCCATATCACCGACTAATCTCGATTTGCCATCGGCTTGGGTAATCCGATTAATACCTACATCAATGGCGATCACCCCCGGCTTGACCATGTCAGCGGTAATCATCCGTTCTCGACCAACTGCGGCGACCAAAATATCGGCTTGACGACAGACTTCAGCTAAGTCAGGAGTCTTGGAGTGGGCAATGGTAACAGTGGCGTTGGCATCGAGCAGCATGAGGGCTAATGGTTTGCCGACTAAGATGCTGCGACCGACGACTACAGCAGTTTTTCCGGCTGGTTCCAGGTTATATTCGGCCATCAGGCGCATTACGCCCGCTGGGGTGCAGCTACGTAGCCCTGGTTCGCTGCGCACTAGGTGCCCAAGATTGAGGGGGTGCAAGCCATCAGCATCTTTGTGGGGGGCTATTTCGTAGAGAAGAGCGACAGAATCGAGGTGGTCGGGAAGGGGAAGCTGAACTAAGATGCCGTCTACTCGATCGTCGTTGTTTAGTGCGTGAATGACGGCGGTGAGTTCGGCTTGGGTGACGGTGACGGGGAAGTGTTTGCCGAAGGAGTTAATGCCGATCTTGGCGCAGGCGGTTTCTTTGCCTTTGACGTAGGCGGCGCTGGCCGGGTTATCGCCGACCATTAATACGGCAAGGCCGGGAGGGCGACCTATTTGGGGTTGTAGTCGATCGATCTTAGTTTTTAGTTCACCCTGCATTTTCTGGGCGAGGGCTTTACCGTCCAAAATTGTGGCTGTAGACATCTTGAATCTTTCCTGGGGGCATTTGCAGCTCTATCTTACCGAATCGGATGCCATCGGGAAAATGTCTCCAAGAAACTCAGGTGTGTCTTTGATTAATCAATATAAAACTGTGGAGTCAACAGAGCGATGTTTTTAAAGAGCTATGGCAGTGACCCCGAGAGATTTTGATAATCTTTAAGAAATCAGCCGATCGGGGAATACTAATAGCAAACCACTCCACCAATGGCACTGAAATAAGGAGATAGAAAAAAGCTGTAAAGCCTGATATACATATATATATCATTGCTTCACAGACCAAAATAATATCACCTTCTACTATGCCAAATCGAGCCATAATTCTCAAGCAACAGTTGTTTCAAAGTATTGGAATGCCATG
>JAYSRP010000055.1:0-39606 GCA_043721015.1 Synechococcales cyanobacterium
GACGAGCTAGTAGCCAATGCTTACGTTGTACTATCAAATTACCGTCGCAGTCATACAAGCTAGCATCTACCCAAAAATCTTTTTCTAACTTAGCATGAGTATTGAGTAAGTTTACCGTGGTAGTAAGACCCTCTTGATGCACAGCTAGCATGGGGTTTACTTCTCCCTGCCCCATAAATTTATAAGAAATTGCCGAGAGGTTTTTCCAAAAATATCGATCGCCACCATGATAGGCACCAAAATGTGTCTCTTTAGTCACCACATAAGGGCGAGTAAATAGGCCGTAACTGGTAAAAGTTCCTTTAATCGTAATGGGTTGTTCTTGAGCAAACTCTAAAATGTGGGGAAACAAAACATTTAGTTGCAGCTTGTGTAAGGAAAAAGGCAACATCGTAGGCATAAATACAGCTTGAGATGTTTTGCCCAGATGGTTCTGAATTTCTAAGCTGATACTCTGCGGCGGCTGTGATTCATAACCATTCATAATCACCAAAGAATTTTGGGATGTACTGGTTTCTTGAACAACAATTTCTGTCCACTCTACAGGTGATTGATTCGGTTCAACTAACTGGTCGCTGTGGAGACTAACTAACTCACCACCGGTCGAATACCAATCAATAATGCTACCCAGTTTTGCCGGACGTAGTTCAACTGGTTCAGCCGCTTGAGTGGTAATTACTAAGGCCAACACACCTTCACTGATATCTAGGGTTTGAGTAGAGGGGCAATGTGCCGAATCGAGAAAAAGACACTCTTTAGCTGACAATGACTGCTGCCAAGTCTTTTGCAAATTGCCATTAACATCGAATAATTTGAAGCTCAAAAGAAAATTTTCTACTTGACTTTCAATAGATAAAGGATATCCCCAAATCGTAATTAGGGTATGTAGATGAGGGCTTTCTCGCCACCAAAACAACTGACCATATGAAGATTTATCTATCACTGCCATGCAAAAACCTATAAGTTTCTCGTGTTCTTTAAATTAATTATTAAACATCAGCTTTAATGATTAAACCATTATCCAACAAGTTTTGGATTAAAGCCTGTAAGTCAGCTAAGACTTGTTCTCGCTCAACTTCATATTCAGCTAAAATAGCATCTACTACTGATAGGAAAGGGCTATTGCTTTGAATCGCTTCCCAGAGCAAAATTCCGGTAGGATTCAAACCATAATAAGTACCCGCAGGTACATAAAGCAATACAGCTTCATCTTCTACTAGTCGAAATAATACATTGGGAGCTGCTTGAAAAGAGCCATTTAACAAGGGGTACTCTTTCATTTGTATTTCTGATAAAGACATTTGTAAATCTCTTGTTTATATAAGTAAAATTAAATAGAATCAAATGGGCTGTATTTGTTTAGATTGGGAAGATCTCCCCCAATTACAACTTTGTCCTGATGTTCAATCCAAGCATGAGCTTTGAATTCTTCGATGTTATTTTTGATAACACCTATTTTTAGAATAGGAGCATAGCCATTTTGTTTCATGAGGGTTTCTACAGTTAAAGCTCTGGCTAGGCATTTTGCTCCACCTGGACTTAATTGAGTACTAACCTCAACGCACCAAACAATTCGCTCGATCGATATCACTGACTTAGTAGACATATCTGAGCCGAACTCGCTAATTCTACGCAGTATTGCTTGTAACAACGGAAATCTCAGAAACAGAAACCCAAATCTAATAGAGTTAAGTAACAGAAAGGTTCCGATCAGTAAATATTTTTCGCCCGAATCAAGATGCAAAAACTTTTGTATTTTTTTCATCTGTTTAGATTATGGAACTACAATCGCAGAAATGCTCCTATGGGCTTCTTACATAAAATATCATATTATCATACCATCGCTAAATAAGAGTAGCGTAAATGTTCTAAACTTTTATTTTTGACACACTGTTATCTTTAGAGCTGTCAGTCTTTTGATAACTTCTCCGGTATTTACTATGATCGGAGTACTGACTCTTAACCTGATTGACCACTAGCCCCAAAATGGGGGTATTGATAGATGAAATAGTATCCAGTGCTCGATCAATTGTTTCTGTTTTAGCTAAATTCATGCTGACCACAAAAATCAAAGAATCCATCAAAGAGCCAATGAGGCGAGTATCACTCACTCCCAGCAGGCATGGCGTGTCAAAAATCACATAATCATATTCATTCCGCCACTGTTCAACTAATCGATTAAAATCAGGAGAGTTAAGCAACAAAATAGAATTAATTGATTGTGAGCCAGCAAGTAAAACATCCAGCTTGATAACTGAACTTTTTTTAACTACATTCTCCCATTGATCATTTTGCAAGAGCACATCACTTAATCCTTCTAACCCATCCAGATCTGCCAATTCAAAAAGTCTTGAGCTTTGACACAATTGAGTAATGGCAGAATTATATAAATCGGCATCTACCAATAAAGTGCGATAGCCTAAATCAGCCAAGGTAATGCTGGTATGAAAAGCGATCGTTGATTTACCTTCTTTTGGCAAAGCCGAAGTGATTGCAATTACTTTGCCAACCTGACTGGTTTGACGGCCAGAAGTTAACCCAATACCTAAGGCTAAGTTCCGAATAGAATCTAAAAAGCTCCATTGTGCATAATTTTTACTATCATTTGACTGCACGAAAGTCATATCTTGAGCAGCTAATTGCTCAAATTTATTTACATTAGGAATCATGGCCAAAATTGATAAGCCAGTGATTGATTTAATGACATCTGGATCTTCAATACGATTACCAATTTTATTAAGCCCTACAGCAACCAACGTGCCAGCTAATAGGCTAGCAAGACCTCCCAAACCCATCTGACGCTTGACATCAGGCGAAATAGGAGCCTCTGGTAAATCAGGTGGATCAAGTAAACTCCAAGGAACCAGTTGCTCTGCATTGGCAATTTTTAATTCTTGCAATTTTTGGAGGAAAGCAGTCAATTCATTAGAGTGGAGAGTATACTGTCTTTGTAGTTCAGTATATTGTTTTTGCAAAGTGGGCAATTGAGAAATTTGCAGTTCTATCCGTCCATATAGTTGGGATAAGCTTTGATATTGAGCAGCTTGAGATGCCAAGTTATTTTCCAAATCAATCTGTTTATTAGAAAAATTCTGAGCTAAGCTATTGCTGAAGTTAGAGATACCTCCATTAGTAAGTTCCGCATCTGAGACGCTTCGATTTAGCACCTGTTGCGCTCTATTTTTCAGTAATCCTAATACTTTATCTCTTTTCTCCTTAGCATTTTCGACGATCGGACTAATATCATTGAATCTTACTTTTTCCTGTGAGTAGGCTAATTCCAATTCGTTTAGCTTCTTAAACAGTTCTTGGTAAGCACTATCTTGAGTAAGCATTGTTGTACTTAAATTTCCACTGGAGTTTAATCCAACTTTATTTAATTGTTTTTTTAGCTCAGAATATTGCTTCTCTGTTTGACTGTATTGAACTCTATTTTCATTTATTTTGGCATTTATATCTTGCCGGTATTCCGAAAGACCTTTGCTAGAGCTTTCGGGGTCAAAGAATTTATATTTTTGTCTAAATTCTTCTACCTCTTGGGCAGAAATTTCCAATCTTTTACGTGATTCAGGCAACTGTGATTCGATAAAAACAATAGATTGGCCAGTTTTTATCTTTTTAGAATTAATGCTGTAATCAATATAAACTTTGCTTAAAGCATTGAGAACTTCTACAATTTTTTGAGGGTTTTTTCCCGTATAGTTGACAGATAAAATGTCAGTGCTTTGACTACTCTGAATTGTCAAATCTTGCAAAATATCTTCAGTAGAAAGCTTTGGTTCAGTAGGTGGAAGAATATCGATAGCTTTTTGCAGAATAGCTTTGCTTTTTAATATTTGAGTAATCGTATCAATAGTAGTAGTTCGATCTTCGGATGTAGCATTTGCATTGTTAGCAGATGCCGCTAGTTTTTCAGCAAAACTAGCGGTACTTTTTAAATCGATCGCAATTTGAAAACCTGATTTATAAATTCTGGGTTGTTTAGAAGTTTTGTAGGCGATCCCCATCATCATCAAGCTACTCACCAGCAGGCTAACATACCAATACTTTCTTAAGCTAGCTAGAATAAACCTCATGCTCAAGCCCTCGCTTTGCCGAGGTTCATACAGGCCAGTGACTGCTGTACCTTGAAGCTGAGCGATCGCATTCCCAGAGGAATCAAAAGGTTTGTCTTTCATATCAAGAAGTGAACAGTCCTGAATCTAGATTAGTTGAAATTAGAGTGATACCTAAGAATCTAACACACCAATCCCAAGATAATTTATACCCATTTGGCTGATTTTTCTGGCTGGCAAGAAGTTACGAGAGTCAATTAGGAGGGGATAGCGCATCAGAGTTCCAAGCTTTTGATAATTTAAATCTTGAAATTGTTCCCATTCGGTCAATAATACCAGTGCATCACTGTTAGAAGCTAGCAGTTCAGGATTATCTACCAAGGTAACTTTCATCAAGTCAGGATACAAAGCTTGATGAGATTCGATGAACTGTTGCTCCCCACAAATAATTGGGTCATAAGCTTTGATTTTGGCACCTAGCTTGCTCAGCATCCGAATTAGCTCCAGAGATGGAGCATCGCGTAGATCATCGGTATCAGGCTTAAAAGTCAGACCTAACAGCCCGATGGTTTTTCCTTTGAGGATTTTTAATGAATGTTGCAGCTTTTCGAGAATCAAAACACGCTGACGCTGATTGATATTTACAGTGGCCTTGAGCAGCTCTGCTTCATAGCCATAATCTGAACCAGTATGAATCAGGGCTGCCAGATCTTTGGCAAAGCAAGATCCACCCCAACCAATGCCCGCATTAAGAAACTTGCTACCAATTCGTGAATCTAGACCAATACCTTTAGATACTTGAGTAATATCGGCACCTACTCGTTCGCAGATATTGGCAATTTCGTTAATGAAACTGATTTTAGTTGCCAAAAAAGCGTTAGCGGCATACTTGATCATCTCTGCTGAACCCAAATCAGTGGTTAAGACAGAAACCGGCAGCAGACTGACATCTTGACTATATTTACGATCAATGATGGGAGCGTAAAGCTCTAACATCATATTGATCGCGGTCTGATTATTACTACCCAAAACGATGCGATCTGGGTTAAGGGTGTCATAAATGGCTGATCCTTCTCGTAAAAATTCTGGATTACTGACCACATCAAATTTTACCTTTGGTTCAGCCGCTGGGGTAGTAACTCCAGCCCCTACTAAAACTGGTTTTTTAAGTTGATTTGCCACACCGTCCATCACCAACATTTTTACCCAGTCACCAGAGCCAATCGGCACTGTAGATTTGTTTACAATTACCTTATAGCCACCATTGAGATGCTCCCCAATACCTTTGGCCACGGACTCAACATATTGGGTATTACTAGAGCCATCGGGTAAAGAAGGGGTGCCAACGGCAATAAACAGAATTTCACCATGGTTCACACCAACGCTTAGATCAGTGGTAAATGTGAGACGACCAGCAGCCATTGCTGACTTCATCATTTCTGATAGTCCTGGCTCATAGATCGGAGAATGCCCTGCTGTCATCATTTCTACTTTGGCTAGATTGTTATCGACACACACAACATCGTGACCAATATGAGCCAGACAAACCCCTGTGACCAAACCAACATAACCAGTTCCGATCGCACACACTCGCATTTTCAATCTCCTCAGATTTTGTTTAGAATAATATCAACTCAATTAATGATTTGTAATTCTAATCATTAAACTATCCGCTGCTTGAATTCAGCAATCGTTGCAGTTAGCCCTTCCTCTAAAGAAATAATAGGTTGCCAATTTAGCCAAGAGTTAGCTTTAGTAATATCGGGCTTCCGTTGCCGGGGATCATCTTGAGGCAATGGTTTAAAGATTATTTCTTGACCAGCATTGATGCGATCGCGGATTTTTTCGGCCAGTTCTAAGATGGTATATTCTTCGGGGTTGCCCAAGTTTACTGGCCCAATATGCTCACCTTCCATTAGTTTCATCAGACCATTGACCAAATCGGCAACATAGCAAAAACTGCGGGTTTGTTGACCGTCTCCATAAACAGTTAAAGGTTGCCCGCGGAGAGACTGAGCAATAAAATTGCTCACTACCCGACCATCGCTTTCTAACATGCGGGGGCCGTAAGTATTAAAAATTCGGGCAACTCGAATGGCCACATCATGCTGTCGGTGGTAATCGAAACTGAGGGTTTCGGCAATGCGTTTACCCTCGTCATAGCAAGATCTGATGCCGATCGGGTTAACGTTGCCGTGGTATTCTTCGGGTTGAGGATGAACCGATGGGTCGCCATATACTTCTGAAGTTGAAGCAAGTAGAATCCTGGCTTTGACTCGTTTGGCTAAGCCCAACATATTCAGAGTACCCAGAAAGCTTACTTTGGCAGTTTTGATGGAGTTGTATTGGTAATGGACAGGAGAAGCTGGGCAAGCCAAATGATAAATACGCTCTACTTCTAAGCGAATTGGCTCAGTGATATCATGACGGACTAACTCAAAGTTTGGATGATCCATCCAGTGATAAATATTTTTTTTGGTGCCTGTGTAAAAGTTGTCTAAGCAGATCACCTCATCATCATTTTTCATTAATCGATCAATAAGGTGCGAACCGATAAAACCGGCACCACCTGTTACTAAAATTTTCATTGGTGATTACTAGTTAACATAAATATATAAAAGTAGAGATATCGACTGAGACCCATTGCGCTTGCTCTCACCCCATAATCTCCTCAGTTTGGGCAGGGCAAGCACCATTAGTTTAACTCAATTGTCTTTCGACTAAAGACTTGAATAGCTGAAGGTACTCATGGGCTGTTTTTTCTAGGGTGTAGTTTTGAACACAATATTCACGACCAGATTGACCAAGATCTTTTACTAGCTGTGGATCTTGGCTTAGCTTGTATAAGTAATTAGCCAACCCTTGACTGTCGCCGTTGCAGAATCCTGCACCACACTCTGCCTCAGCTAAAACAGTGTTTAGATAAGAGTGTTCTGGGCAAATTGCCACAATAGGCGAAGCTGCTGCTAAGTAAGAATATAGCTTACTAGGTGCAACTAAGCCTTCCATTCGCTCATCGATACTGACCAGTGATACATCACAAGCGGTTAAGGAAAATGTCAATTTTTCTTTAGGTTGATAGGGAAGCATTAGGCAGTTGGTTAAACCATGCTCTTCGATTTTACTTTGCATGTACTTACGTTTATCGCCGCCGCCCACGAAAACGAATTTAATTGGGGCATTTCGCAAGAGGATAATTGCATTTAGCAAAGTCTCTACGTCATGACAGCGCCCCATGTTGCCAGAATACATTACCGTAAATAGATCAACCAAATCATGCGCATGAGCAAAAGAATTTACTTCTTTTGCCATCGGCTGGATTTCTTGGGGATCTGACCAATTGGGAATGACCGATATTTTGTGAGCTATTTGAGGACACTTGTTAATAATTCGATCTTTCATGCTGCTATTCAGGACAATAATGGCAGCAGATTTTTTCCAAGTGAGACAATTGAGAAAATCCCACGTTTTGGCAAGAATGCCCTGTTTCTTCACAACACCCAAATTTATTGCGATGTCGGGATACAGATCATAGAGCAGACAAACATAGGAGATTTTACAAAAACAACTGACAAATAACCCGGCCAAGGGTAGGAAAGGTGGTGCGGTGGTAAGTAAGACTACTTGGCGGCGAGAGGCCGCCCGCAGGAGGTGGATAATTGCCCGCAAGAAAAACAGAACCCCAGATAAGGCCTTACCTCTGATTCTTCCATAGCTAACATTTACAGATTTGGAACGACGAATGCTAATAGCTTCTTGGTGTTCCCAGCGGGGCAAGTCCTGCTGCTTGAAGGCATAGCTTGGTTGACTGCTAAAGACTTCTACTAGGCGAAAACTGCCTTTTAATTGATGTGCTAATTCGGCAATTAGTTGACCGGTGGCAGCGTAGTCTGGTGGAAAGAACTGATTGATTATTGTTACCTGGACAGAATCGATCATTTTGGGGCTAAGCATTAAAGGTGTAAAAGATTCAAAGGGAACCGTATTAGCGAACGGGTGAGGTTCAGACATCTTTAAAAAAAGTGTTATTGGGTGTTCTGGTAGAGTGAAAGTGTTTATTCAGTTGATGGGATATACCCTTAGGCATATTACTCCGTGCAACTACATTATGTCAAGGTTAAAATAGGATTTTCAATTTAGTCTGATTCACAATAAAAGTTAATACTTAAGGATTTTTAGTTAATATATTATTATGTCATGTATGTTTGCAACTTTAAGGTGTGAAAGAGAGTATGCAGCTAAATAGATACACCGTCGGGGGCTATTCACCAGGAGCTGGCCTTTGGAAGCAGATTACATGGTACTACATTGGATCGCCTTTGGTAAGCAGTTATTTTGTGACTGGTTCTGGGTTCAAGTGCTGGGTGTTGAGATGCTTTGGAGCCAAAGTCGGCACGGGCGTAAGAGTTAAGCAAGGTGTGAAGATCAAGTTTCCTTGGCGATTGGCGATCGGTGACTTTGTGTGGATCGGAGAAGACTGTTGGATCGACAATGTGTCGATGATAACCATCGATAGCAACGTATGTATATCTCAAGGTGTTTATCTCTGTACTGGCAATCATGATTGGAGTACAGAAGACTTCAAGTTGAAAGATGCAGAGATTCATGTAGAAGAAAGTAGCTGGATTGCAGCACGAGCAATTGTGGGGCCAGGAGTAACGGTCGGCAAAGGAACGGTACTCTGTTTAGGGAGCGTCGCATTGCATTCTTTGGAACCGATGAAGATTTATGCCGGAAATCCAGCGGCATTAATCAAAAGCAGAATTATTAAAAAATAATTCATGATTTTAACTTTTCTGCCTCAATTATGCGAATGCTGAGCATTATCTCGGCTAGCATTCGTTGAAAGGCATAATGCCATCCTTGCCAACCATCCAAAATACCACCTTTTAGAATCAAACAATAGACAAGTACTATAAATGGTGCAAAGATTTTTTGTTTGCGAATTTTGTCACCCAAGCTCAATTCGTTCAATGGAGTTTCTAGCAGTTTATTAGCTTCGATCAGTAAGTATCGGTCTTGTGCCCACAGCCAACGGGAGAATGGCTTGCGATCGTCGTGATAAATTGGGGCAGAAATCTGGCCAGATATTCCTTTGTTTAGCAATAGCTGAGTATGTCCATCGTCGATATAAGTACATGTTTTTTTGCGAAATAAGGCTTGACGTGGCGGCAATATTGTTCCCCTGAGTGGCTTGCTAAACACACAGTATTTAAAAGGAATGAAATAACCATCGATCGATGGTTTGCTGGATAGGCAAATTTCGGACAGAAGTTGATCGGTAACGAAATAATCAGCATCGAGTGATAGAACCCATTCGCTAAAGACTTGTTCTAGACCATAGTTCCACTGAGTAGCATGGGTATCGAAAGTGCGCTGAAAAACTTTTGCTTGGGGATAAGCTGCCAGGATGCTGATAGTTTCGTCTGTGCTGAAGCTATCAATGACAATAATTTGTTTAGCCCAGGTTAATTGCTGGATTGTTCTAGCAATATTGGAGGCTTCGTTATAAGTGAGTATTAAAGGGGTGACTAGGTCAGTATTCACGAGATTATTTATGGCTACCTTAGTGAATTAGGTTGTAAAATTCTAAATCTGGGCAGTGTGAGCCAGAACACTACACTCATGAATATCATTCTCTTACCTACAAAGTCAAGGTGAGAAGAGCAGAGTCTCTGGTATTGATTTATTTCCTTAATGACTAAGTAGCTTGCTGCTGATAAATTGTTCCCAACTTATCAGCAATAATATCCCACCCATAACTTTCTAAAACAAAGCGACGGGCTTTGTCACCCATTGCTTTAGCTGTAGCCGGTTGTTCTAGAACTTCTTTGATAGATGCGCTGATCGATAATACATCAAGTTTTGGAATATAGCCAAGTTGTTGATGGCGAACTAAGTCAGATAGTGCTACGCCAGGTGTGACCACTGCTGGTAATCCGGCAGCTAATGCTTCGAGTACAGATACGCCAAAGTTTTCGGAGTAGGAGGTGAGCACGAAAAGATCTGAGCCTTGGAGAAACAAGTCTTTTAGTTCTCCGGTGACAAATCCTGGGCATCGAGTACGATCTTGGATGTTGTTGGAGGTGATGAGAGATTGTAATTCGGCGACATATTCGGGAGAGCCATCACCAGCTAAGACAAAGGTAAAACGTTGATCGACTATTTGGGCTAAGGCTGGAATGAGGTAGTCTAAGCCTTTTTTGGGATGCAGGCGGGACAAAAATAATATAATTGGTTCGTCGGCAGGTAGGTTAAGATGCTGGCGTAAGCGTTGGCGAGCATTGAGAATTGGGGGTTGAATGGATAGGCCGTGGGGCAGAATAAAGCTAGGAACAGGCAGATTGAGCTGGGCTGCTTCTTGTTGCTCTTGCACTGCTGTGAAGTGGATCGATCGACAATTGCTGAGGTTAGCTCGCTCGATAAGCCGCAGGTAAATTTGTTTTTTGCGGACACTCTGTTCTAAAGACCAGGTACAAAGTTGACCTAGTGGCCGCACGATGTAGGGGATTTGGTGATGGCGGGCGATCGCCATGGCCACGGTAGAGGGGTATGAGAAGATAGCGTGAATGTGCAGCAGGTCATACTTATGAATATTTTGCCATAGCCAGATGGTGAGTTCGGCAGAAAATGCAAATTCGCGGATGGAATGAATATTAGGGGAAAAACGTGGGAAGAACCAAACCGGCACGTCTTGATATTGACTGCGTTGCCCTAGTGGGACATTGAGAAGATCTGGCCCATTGTCGTTGGTGGTGGCAATTTCGGCTTCAATACCGCTGACATTAAGAGCTTTGACCATTTCTAATATGGCTTGGCTCGGGCCACCGCGAGCTACTGCAACAGAAGGAATGATGTGGAGGACTTTCATTGCGAGATTCTGCTGCTAAATTCAGTTAGGTAGTTATTTAGGGTATTTTGAAACTGTTCAAACCCAAAATATTGAATGACTTGATGCCGTAAATTTTCAGGCTGATACATTAACTGATTTGGATAAGTCTGCTGGAGGATTTGTATCATTGTTTCGGCAGTTTGGGCGGTACTATCTGGGTTAACTAGGGCACCTAATTTACCATTGACCAGAGCATCGATCGCGCCATCTCGATCGCCTCCTAGGCATGGTTTACCACAGGCCATTGCTTCTAAATATACAATGCCAAAGCCTTCTTTGGTACTAGGCATGGCGAACATGTCACATAGGTTGTAGTAGTCGCAGAGCTGTGCATCGGGGACGAATCCGGCCAGGGTGACGCAATTTTGCAGGTTTAAGTCGATAATCAGTTGCTCAATGCGGGCTTGATCTTGACCTTTGCCTGCGAGGATGTAATGAACGTTGGGGATCGCTCTTCTGATCTGGGGCAGGGCAGCTAGAATGCGATCGTAGCCTTTTGATCGATCGACACCAGCTAGGCGAGCAACGGTGAGGATGATTGGTTGTTGGACACTGAGGTGATATTTTTCTAGCAGATGTTGAGGTTTGGGGGCAATTTGGAAGCGGCTGCTATCGAAGGTGTTGGGCAGTACGACTATTTTGTGGGGTGCGATGGGATGCTCTGCTAACAGTTTGTCGCGGGTGTAATTGCTGACGGCCAGTATTCGATCGGCTTCTTTGAGAGCGACTTTGACTAAAGGATTTTTGATGTTCCAAGCTTCGATGCCATGGGCAACTGTCCAGTAAGAAATGTTTTTACGTTTTTTGAGGTACCAAGCGACTGGAATGAAATTAAGATGGGTGGAAATAATAAGCTGGGGTGGCTGAGTAATGCTGCTTTGGACAAGTTTATTACCAAAAGCTGCTGTTCTTAACTTGGGCGCAATATGTCCGGCAGTAAAATAAGTAAAGTTAGAATCTACAATATGGGCAATGTCGGCGGTGGTGTCATTTTTCAATAAAACTTGGCATTCAGTGCTGGGAATTATGCTTTTCAAAGCCTGAAGGAAGTAGTCTGAATAGACCTGAACTCCACCTTTCGATTCATATAAGCTAGGAATCCAGACATTTATATTCATATTAAATATAGAATTGGGCGCAGCAGAAAAGTTAGTAATTTAAACCTATTATACTTAAATTATTCGCTTGATTAAGAAAAGAACTAAGTACAGGACACTAAACCTCATAACAATGCCAGTAATACTAGATTCGAAGCTGACTATCCATAAGTTTTGCAGTAATGGAAGGTAACTAATAAGAATGGCTACACGGAATGGAGTATAGATTTTAAAGGGGGATGTTGTATCATTTAGTAGTCGTAATAATATTCCAAATACAATCATTAAAATGGAACCCATGAGGCCAAAATAGAGATAGAGTTCTCCAGGACTCGTATTTAACACAGACGTTGTGAAATCTTGTTGTCCTAGGCGATATGACAATCTACCAATCAGATTAGTCGAAAGTATACCAGGTTTATCTTCCCACAAAAATCTAGGCATCCAAAATAGAAATAAGCGAGGCCAAATTAAATTTCCATCTTGAGTAACGTGGTAATGAATGATAGATGTCATTGATAGCACCACTTCAGAAAGACCAGAAGCAGTAAGAGGGGTCAAGATTATTTCTGTGTATTTTTCAATGGAGTAACTGCTGGCTATGACATATGCTCGACTAAAAGTTGCAATAGGATCGGTAGCTCCAGATGACAAAGCATTTCGATAAGCAACTAAGATAGGATAAATAAATAACCAAGAGAAAAAGCTAAAGCCTGTTGTGAGGAAAACTATACTAGCAGAAGCACGTTGACGGGTTAAAATAAGTAGTGAAGCTAGTGGAATAAAAACAAGAGTGAAAAATCTTCCTTTAGATCCACTTAATAATTGATAAACTAATTCGAGTGCTGTTACTAATATGGTTAGTCTTGTAAAAGTATTTGTTTTGGTGCCTTTTTGAAGCCAGAACCAACAGCCGTATAACCAGGCTGCGACATACAGCCGATCAAACTGACCTAGAAAGCTACCAATAACAAAAGGGACTCCTGATCCATCTGTATACAAAGTTTTTCCTAGGGTTAAATTCCATGCTCTGAATATTAAGCCAAACGAACTTAGAATAATGAATAGCTTTAGTTGACGAGATTCAGTATTAATGAAACTCAGATTAAATAAGTTTTTACCAGAACCAGCCCACTTTGCAAAAGCACCATTAGGAGGGAACAAAAAGCCCCCAACCACATAGTAACCAATGTTTTGAAAAACTAAACAAAGAGTCAACATATCAAATGCTTCATTCGAAGCCGGTAATACTTTCGCCCATAAAGGAGGAAAGCTTACTGGGTAAGATTTCATGATCCAAAAATATATTATTATTCCTGCTACTCCACCATTTATTAAATGTATGATAATATTTTGAATGAATTTTTTTTGATAGCAATCAAAAAAAATCAATAAGGTAATTATGGATAAGGCCGTAAAAAGCTTTGAATAGAAGGTATCATAGCCAATAAATAGACAAAAGCCAATAATAATAAGAGAGATTACAGTCCAAGTCCAGCTATTATTGCGAGAGCGTAAAGTGCCTAGCAAATTTGTTAAAATCAGTGGTAATCCAGCCCAACCAAAAATAATCAACAAGAAAATATTTTCTTTCATTGTGGCATTTGCCAACAATGGTGATTCATTATTTAATTTTATTTCTTCATTAGAGTATGGCATTGGGATTTAGCAAATTGATTGAATGAATTATTTCAAAATTGACATCGTCATTTTTTTAGTTTGGCTTTGACTGTTGAGAGAACTATCCTTTTTTCCTCAGCAGTAAACATCTTGGCTATCACAAAAAACATCGTAAAGAACAAACAAGATACATTTACAAATAAAGTCAATTGGTAATTATTAGTTATCAAGGGTAAACCAACACTTGTCATAATCAGTATTATATTTAGTATTAATAGTAGCAAAAATCTTTTTTTATCAGAAATATTAATGTCTACTAAAGCTGGACGAATATAGGCCACCACAGTAAAAAGTGTGGAAGCAAACTGTGCTATGAGTAATCCGATAGAATTCCAGGAAGGGATCAAAAAAACTGCTAAAGCAGTATTGATAATTAACCCAACAGTTTGAATAATCATGAGCGAACGCATTTTCCCGGCACTAACCACATACTGATTAAGTATCCCAGATAAGCTTCCTATCAGTGTGATCCAAACAGTTAAACGTGAGAGTAAGATAGCTTGAGTATAGGTGGAGCCATACAAAATAGGCACGAGGTAATCTAAACTCAAGCAAGCTATCGACGAAAACAGTACCATTATAGTCCAGAGGCTCCGCAGGTGTAATGATTTGATTTTTTGGTATTCGTCTGGGTCTGATAGCAAGTTAGCCGAAAGAGTAGAAATTAGAACAGGAGCGATCGCTCCTGGTATAAAGCTAACGAGCTGAGACAAAGATTGAGCAACTCTTAGAAACCCTAATTGTTCTAGTCCACCGACACGGCTGACATAGCCTAATAATGGTAGAGCGACAAGAGCAGAAAAGAAGTTGCTCGCGTAGAATGGTAAACCAAAAGCAAAAATACTGCGCGATTGTGAGATGAAGTTATCTAGCCGCAGTTTTATATGATGTTCCTTGAGAATATTAACTGCCATTCCCCAACCTAAAACCATCTGGATTACAGCAGTAGCTGTTAGACCTCCGATCGCTCCAGATAGTCCGAAAGTAAAAGCTAAAGCAAGCGTAATTAAAGCACCAAAAATACTAATTAGGGCAGTGCGGATTGAATGGAGTCTAAATGAATGAAGAGCAACAAGATAAAGCCATGGTGGGTTGCTAAGAGTTGAAATAAATATTGTTACAGCAACCATAACCAACCAAGGCTCTATTCTGGGCTGATTCAGCCAAACTCCAGCGATAAAGCTCTGATTGAAACATAATAAAATTGCTAGAAGACTGGAAACTCCGATCATTAGAGCAGCTCCAACTCCGAATAATCTGCCAGTTGCTGCTACTCCGTTAGCAGCATATTGTGATCCATTACGGTGCATGGCAACATCTACACCTATCCGTGAAAGATTGTCTCCGGTCTGGATAGTATTTTGAACAAGATTGTATAATCCCAGTCCTTCTGGAGTAAGTACTCGTGCTAAAATAGGCAGCACGATAAATCCTGTTAGTCGTGTAACAGTTGTTGCTAAGATAATCCAAAAGCTACCTTTTAGAAGGTGTTTAATAGAGAAGGAAGACATTAAATATTAATTTGTCCGAGTAAATATCTCATCATATTGCCATTCTATGGAATTAACTGTTGGGAAAAATCCATGTGAATTCATAAGAGAATATATATCTTCTTTTTTATGACCAAACTTCTGTAGGAATTTTGGAGTGATTTCTAATATTACAGTCTTTACATTAGACTGACTAAGTATTTTTTTCATTCCAAGAATCACAGAAAACTCTGCTCCCTCTACATCAATTTTAACAAGGATTTTAGAATCAGGGTTGATATTAGCCAATTGGCTTAACAGTGTGTCTCCTGTTAAGATAGGAACAAGTTTTGGACAACATGAATTCATGTCACCTTGTAAGCTATTAATCCCAGTATGACCAGATGAAGAAATAAAGAATTTGCACTCTCCATTGTAGTCAGAAATAGCAATATTATATGGAAGGATATTCTCAGCACTATTAAGTTCAATATTATTTATCAATCTTTTGTATTCTCTAGGAGAAGGTTCAAAAGCGAAGGCTCGACCGGACAAACCAATTTTTTTTGAAGCAAGCAAGGTGAAAAAACCAATGTTGGCACCCACATCAATAAAAAAATCTCCCAAAGCAAGCTTATTTATTTCTCTTATTATTTCTTCGTGAGAGTCATTATGATTGACATCTTTCTGGAAATAGGACATATCCATTGAACTATGTAAGTATACTTCTAAGGATTGTCCGGAAGCTGTCTTGCAAATAAAAGAGCCAAATATGGCATCTAAAAAGAAAGCAATTTTTTGCTTTCCTCGATGGTTTGGAGTTCTTTGACAGTAAATAATATAGGATTTTGCTATGAGTGATGCGATTTTCTGAAATATCATCTAATCTCCTATGTAACACTTATTATGCTCTTTGAACAACTTCGAGCAGTTGCTTTGCCCTATTAATTGTAGTATTTGCCTTTGCCCACAGTATAGCATTTTGTTGCAAAATGTTATACTCTTGATCTGTAATTGATTGAATTCTGTTCGTTAAATCTGTATAACTGTTATAGACAATACAATTTGTTTCATCAAGCCCATGAGGAGCACAGGTATCAGGCTTTTTGTCTAAATCTCGGAAGCAGGGAACGCATCCATTAGCAGCAATTTCATAATGGCGTAAGCAATCCCAACCTGCACGTTTGGTGGTAATACCAAACTTAGAAGTTTGTAAATCTTGATAGTAATCAGCCTCTGATTCAAAGGCATAGCTGGTAACACTTCCTTCGATTTGGCTAGCTACTTCTTGATCAACAATATGTTTAGGGAATAACTTAGTTTTTATTGGAGAATTCTTGATTATTTTTTCTTCGGGAATAGAGAATGATATGGGCAAAATATTTTTGGGGGAAGAAATATATTTACACAGCCAGCGTGGAGGTATCTGATACCAAATATTTCGAATTGTTTCTGAAGTCCATTCTCTTTTAAAATAGCGAAACTTGGTGTGAGCTTTGGGTAGAAACCAATACGGCAAATATCGCCAGTATTTACCAGCATAAGGGTATGGCTGAGGAGTATCTGCTCCATCCAATATAATGGTATTTTCATTTTCTAGATAGGGTAATAATTGTAGGTACGTACCAAAAGATCTATGAATATCAGCAAAAATGATCAAGCTGAATTCTTTTTTAACCACTCTGTCATAAATATTCCAGCGATCAACTAAGGTATCTGACAGCAGCCCAAAGATCGTAAAACCCTTACCATATAAAGAGCTAGAATGTCCGTCCTTGTATAGACTCTCATATTTAGGGAAGTCAACTACTTGATCTGGTGTTAACAGAGATTTTAGACCATGTAATAAACCGATTGAGAGGTAATCATCAACATTAGAGGTAATGACTAAAATTTTGTGTGATGAGTAATTCATAAATTTGGTAAGTATTTAGCAACAATCAAAATCTCTCTGCCAAACAGGTTCGGCATGTATTTACATCCTAGTTGATCGAATGATTGCTTCATTACTGTGGTTAACAAATAGCGTCGAAAAAATGCTAGAGGAACACTACCAGTAACAAAATGATGCTGTATTTGCAACTCCTTAATTGGATCAATAAGATACTTAATAGCTGTGTGGAATGTATAGAAATGCAAGTGAGTTTTATCCATCACCCCAGTGTCTGTGTACTCAAATTTGCCTAGAACTATTTTCCCTCTTTCTCGCCAATTAGCAATGTTTGGTATTGCAATAACTATTTTTCCGCCAGGTTTCAAATAATGTAAAAGCTTACTAATTACTTTACTAGGATCGAGCAAATGCTCTAAAACATGTGAGCAGATAAGTACATCGAATACTTTTTCATACTTATCAGGCAAAGTATCTTGCTCGATATCGAGACAAATACAGGAACTCAAATGTTGAGTCGCTTGATCGTATTCACTTTTAGAACAAGTAACACCGACAACCTCAGTATCTGAGTAGATTGATCGAATTAATTTGCCTGTATCGCCTGCACCGCAACCAATATCTAGAATTTTACGATCACTCTCATTAATAAACCCAATGATACTTGAGTTTCCCGAGTTTGTATAGAAGGATTGCTGATTAAGAGTCATTTGATTTGTTGTTATTAGTAGCTGATAATTTATTTATGAAGGCGGTAGTGCAAATCCTCCATAGAGACGAATGTGCAAACGCTTGGGCAACCATATAATCATAACAAGAAGGACACTAAATAAATTTACAACATGGTTGATCGCTACGATAATAACCCAGAATTCTTGCCATTTACCTTTTCCAGCAAACTTTAAAGAATGCCATAAGTGAAACTGTAAAATATGTTTAGCCCAACAAAATGCATGAGGACTTTTTGATATTAAGGGTTCTTTAAGAAGCTTACCAACTAAGTTAATAACTTCCAGTGAGTTTGTGCCGTTTTTGAAATTACTACTGGATAATTGTTCTGAATGAGAGCGAATAAATGCAATAGGATATCTAGACATTAAAATTGGAGATTGTTTAGCTGCGCGATATACCCATTCCCAGTCTGCAACTTGTTTCAGACTTTCATCAAATTTCCCAGCCTTATTAAATAAAGATCTGTTAAAAAATATTCCAGTTAAATTGCCATTAATACTACCATATTTAAGTAATAATGGTAAAGAATCACAAGGCTGTAAAACTTGTACTGGCTGAGAAATCATTTGTTCATAGTAATAAATTGATCCACTTAGAGATTCTTCATTCTTAGAATCAACAGTTCTGAAAGCTGACAATGCTAACTTTGCTTCACTATTTTTCGTCAATAAATCAAGACAGCTTTTTAAACAATTAGGTAGAATAAAATCATCACTGCATAATAGAAAAATATAGTGTCCAGCGCTCCGTTCTATTGCTTGATTAAGATTAGCAAATAATCCTATATTATGACAGTTAGTATGAATTTTTATTTTCGGGTTACTATTGTACTCAGCTAACTTCATTTGCGTATCTAATTCAGAAGCATCATCTGAAATCAAAAGTTCCCAATTATCATAGGTTTGATTGATAACACTTGAGATAGCTTGGTCTAAGTATCCCATTCGATTGTAAACAGGCAGAATTATTGATATAAGTGGTAATTCCATAATATTTTCAGAACTATTTTAAAATTTCTTGATAGGAGTTGAGAATTTTTTGCCCGTAATCATCCCAAGATAGAGAAGTTCTCGCTTGCTCTAAAGCGTTGGCTCCCATTTCTGATTGTTTATCTGCATTTTCATAAAAGAATAGTATCTTTTCTTGTATGGCTTCGACATCCCGAATAGGGATACAGAAGCCATCCACTCCATCTCGCACAATGTCTTCACCTCCTGTATTAGTCGTATGGATCACAGGCAGTCCGCAAGCCATAGCCTGTGGTTGTACCATTGCCAAACCTTCCTCAATGGAGGCAATGCAAAATACAGAACACTGTGAGTAAAACCATCGTAACTGGTTTTGAGGCTGTTTTCCTTTAAGAATAATTTGAGGACTTTGATACTTTTGTAAAAATATTTCTGCTTCTGGACTTACACTACCAACTAGCCACAGCTCAGCATCTGGTAACTGCAACTCATAAAATGCTTGCAGTAAATAAGTAATACCTTTACGCATACTAATTGCACCGCAATGAATTACACGAAAGACATTATCTTCTTTTTTGACTGGGTAAAACTCTGCCAAAGAAGTTCCATAAGAGACATGAATAAGTTTTTCCTCAGGAATTCCTTGCTCCATAAACGTTTTTTTGACAAATAGGCTAGGTATTGAAATTTGATCGCATTCTGCATAAGATTGAATCTCTCGTTCATATATCCCCAGATGAGTTTGGGTGAATTTTAACCCCCACCGATCATATTCTTCTTCCAAAATACGAGTTTGATAGGCCATGTGACTACTGCCTCTTTCGACAACTGTCTTAGCACCTAGCTCCTTAGCACGCCGAAAAGATTCAAAGCACGCTCCTGACCAACCAACAAATATATCAAAATCTCCGTCTAGTTTTTTTGCTACGTCTCGATCAAACCATTCCAACCAAAAAAGTTGTGAATTAAAGTCGTTTTTTAACATAGTCGATAGCTTAGACCACCCTCGGGAGAGAATTTCCAAGTGAATAAGCGATTCAATAAAATCAGATTGGATACCGAATTCTGTGACTTTATAACTTGGATAAGTGGTAATTATAGAATGGAGAGCATGATGTTTCTGAAGCTGTTGGGCTAAGTTAAAAGCATGAAAACGACCATAAACAGCTAAACTAACTTTCATTGAATACCTTTTCTGCAACAAGTAGAACAATATCTCCGGCACTCTTTGCGGTCTTTTCTAAGGGGAAGTTTTCCCAACTGTCATAGAATCCCAAAATGCTCAGACTATACTTTGGCAAGTTTTGTTGAAAAAATTCACTACAAAAACCTATTGGATGAACAGCACCTATAATTGATAGTAACGAATCTCCATGAGCAGCAAAATCAAAGTTTGGAACTTCAATGATTACTTTACCACCCACTTTTAGATGATCGGAAATATCTTGGAAAATTTTTGTCAGATCAGTAAAATGTTCTAAGGTATGTGCTGTGTAAATAATGTCAAATTTATGCTCACCCAACTCTGTAATAGCTTTAACGAGATTAACATCTAATTTTTCTATCCCAAATTGTCTACGAGTATCACTTAGTTCAACGCCAGTCGTTTGGAACCCCCTCTTTTTTGCCTGCCACAGAAAATAGCCCCAAGAAGAGCCGATTTCTAATAAATCTCGACCTTCGGTAATCTGACTAATTAATTCTATTCGCTCTCCAAAATATTTGTCAGAACCTTGAAAGTTTTCGCTTGTTAATTTTGATAACTGCTCACTTGTCGGCATATCTGTAGTTGAACCTTCAGCTTTATACAATTTATCATAAAGCTCAGAAAATATTAAAGACTTATAAATGGGGCTTGTGAACATCAGGTTGCATTTATTACAATTTTTAATACTTACTGAAATGTATTTTCTTGCAATTCTATTGTAGTCCTTAGATCCGCAATGAGGACAGTCTAACTGCTTGCGAACTAGAGCTTGCAAAACAAATTCTATCCGGGGAACTAGTTGATTCATATTGTTTCTTCGAGTAATAATTTTTATTTGGTTTTAAAGGCGATCGCGTGCATGTCTTGAGTAAATATTTTACGTCCTGGGCTACCTTGCTCAATCAACAAATACAACATCAATAAGTTTCTGATCCCCTGCCATAAAAATGAACGAATACTACTCTTTATACCATGGGCAACAGGAGCACGCTCACAAAATTGAACTTGATGAAATCCAACCACCTCAAAAAGCTGTGAAAGAGAAGTAGGGGTAAAGCTTAACTCATGGGTAAAGTCCCAGTAACGAGTTCTACTCCCAAATAAGCTATTAGCATTAGGTAGTTCTAACAATAAGCAACCATCTGACCGTAAAGCATCTTTGGCTGCTCGTAAAAAAGGTAGGACTTGATCTTTGTCTAAGTGTTCTAAGACATTGAAAGCACTAATACAAGCATAATAATCTTCGCGTGAATTTAATGCATCAAAAATGTCACCCACTGAAACATTTTTTAGCCCTAGACGATGAGCAATTTCTACCTGTTGAGGACTGCTATCAACTCCAGCTAGGTCAGTATATCCCTGAGATTGTAAGAATGCTAAAAAACCGCCCCAACCACAACCTAGATCTAAAATGGGATGATCAAGATTTTTGGGTAGAAAGCTTCCCCACCAAGCCTTGAACTGATTATTGCTAGTTGTGGTATTCAAATTAGCAATGAATTCATCGATATTTAAGTTTTTACCAAGATAATATTCATAGATATCTTGACGATAATTATTACTAGACATTGTAAATATTTTCTTGACTATACTAAGTATGATAATTTGTCTTTCTCCTTGAATTTGCAAATGTAATCATTCACAACAAACGAATTTGTTCTATCATTATTTTTAATCGTTCTTGATGGCTATACCCACTTGTGATACATCTTTTTCTGCCCGCTGTAGCAATTTCTAACCTTTCTTTTTCATGGTTAAGATAATATTGTATCTTTCCAACCAATTCTGATATGCTACCAAAAAACTCAGCTTCTTGACCTTCACAGAATAAATTGAGATGTTCATTACTCCGTTCAGCTAACATAAAACCAGCACAAGCAGGTATTTCTATGCTTCGACTAGTATGTTGATCTCGATTAAGTTTCCTTAAGAAGTTAAGATTTATTTTACTAGCACAAATTACTCGGATAAAATCCTCATTATATACAGCCCGATTATGAATTCGCATATTTGGGTGTTTTATTTTCCATCTTTGCCAGTTAGATCCCCAAACATTAATAGTAATATCCTGTTTAGCAATTTCTAATATTTGTTCAGCACGACTGCGCTCAAAAGTACCAATAAAGCTCACATCGCCACCCCATTGCTCTTGTTCTGCCTGCGTTAAACTTAGAGGGCGGTGAATATTCTGATCATAAGCTTGATAAATGCAGCAAACTTTTTTCACTCCCAGTTGGGGTAATTCCTGTAAGTTTCGAGGTTTAGTCGTGAAAACCAAATCAAATATAGGAAGAGCCTTGCGTAAAAAGACCGATCGATTGTGCCGCATAAAAATATCATCTTCCGAATAGAAAATAATTTTAGTATGTGGCAGAGACCTTTTTAAATCTTGATATACCACTGGTTGGATAGTCAAAACTTTTTCAATCCAAATTAGATCAGGTGAAAAATCGGTAGCACATTTGCAGAGCCATTGATTCAAATTAACCAAGTCAGCAGGATACCCTAGCTTATAAAAAACACGATCTGAAAAGCTTGGACTACTCTGAAAATCATCACTTGGCCGAGTCGAAACTTCTTTGACCTCATACCCCAAATCTCTCAACGCCAACAACCGTTGTTTTGCCCTGGATTCTGATCTCAGCTCTGCCACAAATAAAATTTTCATCTAGCCAATCCCTAAACTAGTCTTTATTCCTTGCAAATCTTCATGAAAACTCCAGGACCGAATACGTTCTAAGCTTTTCAACCCTGCCATCTGAGAATTATCCAGCGCCCAGATTAGCGATCCTTTTAAACCTTCAACATCTCTTGCCGGAAATATGCAGCCATTTCCCCGGTTTACAACCAAATCAACAGCACAGCCGACTACATCACTAACCACAATAGCCTTACTGACATTCATCACCTCATTAATTGCCAAACCCCAAGGCTCGAAGTCTGATGGTAAAACGAAAATATCACATAAGTCATACATCGCTGGAATTTCTGACTGGTTGCGAAAGCCCAAAAATCTAATTGAATCCCAACCCGTCTTTTGCGCCTCGGCTTCTAACTGAGGTCGTAAAATACCGTCTCCCACAAACAACAAGTATGGCTGCGGCTCTTGAACTCCATCAGGAGAAAGTAACTTATAAGCTGCTAACAAGTCTTGAGGACGTTTCACCTCAATCAACTTGGCTGCATACAAAATAATTGGTCTATCTACAGCTAAATTTAAAGACTTATGCAAAGCCTCTCGATCGATCTTAGCTTCTAATGCTTTCTGTTGAAAAAAATCATTATTCACCGCATAAGGCACCAAGAATAGTCGCTCTGGCGAAATACCATAGCTTTCATAAAATCGACGATTGTGTGTCCCAATATACAAAAAAGCTTTTACCTTTTTAAAGAGCCAAGTTAAAACTGCCCGTTTCACCTTCGCTTTAATTGGGTTATTCGGTTCCCCGATACCATTAGACTCACCCCGCATCAACACCGGAATCTTCAACTGTTCCGCTGCTAAGATCACCTGTAGGCTACAGAACCAAGACCAGCCATGAACCCATACCGCATCAAAATTTCCTGCTTTAAGAACTTGATGAATATTGGTAGCGATCGGCTGCTTGAACCAACTGTATTGTCGGTCACTACCCCAGCAGCTCAAAAATTCGTAATCATATCCATCAGTCAAAGGAACATCCCACTTAACAACCGTACCGAACCCTGGATCTCGATACTCCTTTAAAGAAAAGTCACTGTAAAAAAACACCTTTAAATCAATTTCTGGATCTTGAGAGATTAAACGAAGTAATGGTGCTTGATATTGAATTGGATGAGATACAAAGTATGCTAAGCGCATCATCTTAGGCCAAAGTTTTTATATAGAGATGAAAACAGATTTATAATGACCACCTAGAACACGCGGATGAGTCAAAGAAGATTAAGTAATTCTAGGGCAGCAAATTCCGGCAAATGTAACATACCACAACACATCTAAACAAGCAACCCTAGTCCATTAAAAATCTTGTGAATTTAATGGTAAAATGTCGACAGCCAACTTCTGCCAGATCTAACCAACATTTTCCTGCCTTAAAACAATTCACTAGATAAATTTACTTAGGGATTTATATTTTAGGCAATCTGAATCTTTGAGCTGAAAGCATTTATCATAAACAAAATTTACTATAAGGACAAATACACTATTACTGATTAAAAATGCAAATAGTCCTAATATGGTTGCAAATTATTTTTTCAATATTTATCCCCTTCATGATTTTCAGTAATCAAGCAAAACTAGAGTGAAGATTAAAAAGCACCAAGTGCTATGCGAAGATTTTATCAAGTTCACAAAAATTCTTCACTCAAAAATACACCACCTAACGCTCCGATAGGCATTGTCACCAAAACTAAAAATTTAGGTGACAATCTATCTAATAAGCGCATCAAAACAGCCAATTTGCCCAAAGTCTACCCATAAAGATCGTGGTAATTATATTTATCCTGCCAATAGAGTTATGACAGAACTTTTTGCTGAAGCTCATCAGAGCTGGAACCTCGTCAAGCTATACCGAGACATCGCCGTCATCAAAGGTTTGCCCATGACCAATTGGGAAAAAACCTGCTTGCGTGGCCTGTTGTGTCGGTATAGCCCTAAAACCATTGCCAGTAAGACTTATTGGACTGGCAGTTCCCTGCGCACCGAACTATCGCGTCGTCTGTATCCCTGCATTGCCAATCTCACCAACAAAGAGCGGGTAGTATGGCACAAAATAGCAGATGATCTAGCCCAAATGGGTTACGAAAATCTTGATAAATTAAAGCAGGATATAGCTCAAGCTTTATTGATCGCCCGTGACGCAAGCGAAGCTATCGATCCAGTTCTGACCGTTTCAGAAATCATCAATACCGTCACGGGTCTGGGCGTTTATAATTCAAAGGTGAATCTTGATTCTAACGTCGTTGCCATCACTACCAAAAACATTCAAAAAGCCCATCAGCTCAATCGATCAGAAGATTACCCAGCGGCTTTAGAATGCTACCATTTAGTTCTTAAATCGTCAGCTAGCCTAGATATTAATATTTTAATTAACATGGCTCGCTGCTATGACAGATTAAAAAAATATAGCGATTCCTTAGCAATTTGTTATTTTGCTCTGAATTTTGTAGGTAAATCAACACAGCCATCTATTGATAAATGCAAGATATACAACTTTATTGCTGGGGTCTTTCATGACCTGGCAATAGATCACCATGACAAAGCCTACTTAAATACGGCGATCAATTACTATCAACGAGCAGCGACTAGTAACCCTGACGATATTTTACCGATCTGGAACCAAGTTAATATTATTCTATGTTCCGGCAAAGAAAGGATCTTAGATGAACCAGAAGAACGAGAATTTTTTTTGAAAATCGCCTATAAAAAAATGGAACTTTTGCTAACAATTTCTCGACAAAGTAGTATGTACATCAAGTACCGGGTGCAAATTCTAAAAGATATGAGGTCAACATTTGCTGATCTAGGATCTTTTTGGCAGCAGCAATACTATCGATTCCAAGATTTAGATCTGCCGTAAGGCTCTAAATATTTAGTTGATTAAACTCAGGTAAAATATCATGCAAAATAATTCGTGGAATAGCATACTTCTATTAGTTGTTGTCACAAGCTTGAGTACTATGCTTACTCAAGTCTTGTTAATGATAGAAACTCCTTTGATCGGTCAAAATAACATAGCTTCAATAACTCTAGTAGCCAGAGTAGTTCATGATCCTGATGATGGCAAAGCCCCACCACCAAGTTGAAATACTGATTACTAACAATACTAATTATTAAATCGGAACATATTAATGAAGCACCTCAAACTATTGCTGGTAAGTATTAGCGCAGTGATCAGCTTATGTACTCCTGCTCTTTCCTCTGCCAAAAACATCGAAAGATTACAGCCATTGACTATAGATTCATCAACTCAAGACTCGTTAGTTGCCTTAGAACAATCTGCCGCAGACAGACAACGAGAAGCTGAACGCATTTTAAAAGAAGCCGAAACCATTCGACGTGAAAATAACAGTGGTGGTTCGACCTTCTCAACACCACAAGACCAAAATCTCCAAAATCGTACCAATAGTGAAGTTGATCGACTGCGCGATAGTTTTGGCAACGATCGAGAAGTACGTGAATCCCAAGAAAGATTGGAGCGATTGCGCCAGGAGCGAATTAAACTCGATCAGAACCAGCCGTATTATCCAACCGTACCAGGATTTATTCCAGGTGTCTCACCAGAAGACTCCGAATACGGCAAACCTAGCTCGACTACAGTCATTGAGCGCTCTCCTGACTCACCCAACAGCCAGCCAAGAGTCACGCCAAATCGGCGTTTTGGACAGTCCGATCGAGAGTTTAATCCATCGCGCCCAGATTTAGGTACAGCATCGGTTTCTTTGGGGTTTAAAAATGGCACAATCAACCCCGCGATCGGCTATCGTTTTGGCGATACCCCGATCGGTATAAAGATAGGCGCTGTTTTCAACCAAGATAGTTTGCCCCCTGGGTCATTAAATGATTTTTCTGTGCCGGATAGCCTCTTACAACAGTTCCCGACTGGCTTTGATAATTTAGGTCGCAAAAATTTGACTCCGCAAATTGGGGCAGATCTGTTGGGGCACTTTAAGGTCGCACCTAATGTATCGCTCTATGGTGGCGTTGGTCTGTACTTCCAGGGTCAGGCAAATATCACCCGATCGAATGTCACCACTGATTTGTTTAAGCAGACTAGCAGCACCGATGTCAGTGTGGCAGTGAGCGGCGGAGCAGATGTGAAAATTGGTGATTCTTTTCGGATTGGCGGCGGTTATCATTCACTGCGCGGTATCACCGCTAAAGTTGGCATCGATTTTTAGGCAAATGTAATATTCCCCAAAGAACCCGCCCCTGTTTACAAGGACGGGTTTTTCCATAATCACCCGAATAAATGTATCATAGTAAATGAATTTGTAGGGGCGGTTTTATCCAAAAACCATTTCCCATCCACCAGCAAAAAGTAAAAACCCGCCCACCGATAAATTCATCGCTCTGATCGGGAATGGATGAATTTTTGATATGCAGTGAGGTTATGATGGCGAAGAATTTGGTGATCGTGGAGTCTCCGACTAAATGTGGCACAGTGCGGAAGATTTTGGGTAGTCAGTATGAAGTGAAGGCTTCTTTTGGCCATATTGCTCAGCTTACTAAAAGCGGAGAAAGTGATACTGGTATTAGGATTGAGGGAGATAAAGTGCTTTGCGACTATGAGCCTAATGGCGATCGAGGCCGAGCTACTTTGGCCGAACTGAAAAAAGCCGTCAAAGATGCTCAAATGGTTTATTTAGCTACCGATGAAGACCGAGAAGGCGAAGGGATCAGCTCTAATCTGTTACTGCTGTTAGGATTGAAAAAAGGTCAATATCGCCGCGTGACCTATGGCGAAATCACTCCCACGGCTATCCAAAAAGCCTTTGCTCAAGCCAGGGATACCCTCGATTGGGATTTGGTGGGGGCGCAACGGGCGCGCCAGTGTCTGGATAAATTTGTGGGCTTCAAAGTATCGCCGCTGCTTTGGCAGTTGCCCAATGTGGGTAAAAGCGCTGGTCGAGTGCAGTCTTGCGCCCTGCGACTGGTCTGTGAATTAGAAGAAAAGATTCAGGCTTTTAAGCCCGCAGATTATTGGTCGCTGACTGCTGAATATCAGGAAGGATTTACGGCGCATTATTTTGGGCAGATTAACGATGTAGCAGAGAGTTCTAACAACAGTACCTCAGAAGAAACTAGTGATGATGCGGTTGATACCAGAGAAGTAAAGAAGCCCGAATCTAAACGAGTAAATAGTCAGGTGGAAGCCGATCGAATTATCCAGATAGCCCAAACCAACACTCATAAAATAGTGGAGTACAGCGGTAAAAAAACCAGCAAAAATCCGCCACCGCCACTAATCACCAGTTCCTTACAAAAGATCGCTGGGGTGCGACATGGCATTAACGCCAAGAGAGTTATGGAGGTCGCTCAGAAACTTTATGAACGGGGCTTGATTACCTACATGCGGACAGATTCGGTGCTGCTTTCTGCTGATTTTGCCGCTCAAGCCCGAGAGTGGTTATTAGGTTTCAAGCCCGCTGCTGTGCCTGTTAAACCAGTGCAGCATCGCAACAAAAAAGGCGCACAAGAAGCTCATGAAGCCATTCGACCTACTAATGTAGCCAGCACTCCTAAAGCGATTCAAGGCGATTTGAGTGATGAAGAGTATAAGGTTTATGCTTTGATTTGGCGCAGAGCTGTAGCCAGCTTATGTAGTTCAGCAATTTTAGATAAAACCCGTGTAGTTATTCAGTCTGGTGAAATTCTCTGGGAAGCGCGAGGAAGTATTTTGTTAGAAGCTGGCTATACCTGGTGTTGGGACGATATTAGCAAAGATAGCCAACTGCCAATTCTCAAAAGAGGTCAACAGGTACAGCCGGTAAAAATAGAGGCCGAAAAGAAACAAACTAAACCACCAGCCAGATTCACTGAGCCAACATTAATTGAAAAACTAGAAAAACTGGGAGTCGGTAGACCCAGCACCTATTCGGGAATTATGACTACGCTGCGGGATGGGGGCTATGTGGATTTTAGAGGTGAAAGCAATAAACCTAAGGTTCTCTGGGCAACGGCTTTGGGGATTGAAACCGATCGAGTGCTCGCTAAAATATTTCCTAAGATCCAAGAACCAAAGTTTACGGCGGCGATGGAAGAAGATTTGGATTCGATCGCCAAGGGTGAAAAAGATTGGCAGAAGTACTTTATTGGCTGGAATCAAGATATTTTGACTCCAGCTTTAGCTAATGCCAAGACTTCGATGAATTTGCGGGATACACCAGCAGCGAAAGCGGTATCAGAATTATTGGAGGTGACGGAGTATCCTTGCCCGTCCTGCCAGCAGCCCTTGAGTAAGTATTCTCATTTAAATCAACAGGGAGTGCAGAAAACTAAATTGCTCTGTGCCGGGAAGCCCAAAGTAAAATGCCAAAAGGTCATTTACTACGAAACTAGTCGCGGCTATTGGAACCCTGATAGCAATGAGAATCTGGGGGAGAATTTGGAATGTTCTAAGATTCCTTGTCCGGAATGTCTGAAGCTTATGGTGCAAGTGCCAAAGAAATCTGGGGGCTTCTTTTTGAAATGCCAAAGCTGTAAAGATTCGGTGATGTTTTTGAATCAGGTTAGTGGTGAGTGGTTTGCTCCTCAAAAGCAGGCTAATAAAAAGACTCCGGCTAAGGGTGAGAAAAAATCTACAGCTAAAAATAAGTCTGCCAAGAAGTCCACTCAGAGTAAAAAGAAATCACAGAAAATCACAGAAACCATTTAAGCCCTGCTCCTTGTCAAGTAGTATATTCGGCATTGATTTTCACATAGTCATAGCTCAAATCACAGCCCCAAGCTGTACCCACTCCATGACCTTGCCCCACCCCGATTTTAACTAACACCGTATCAGTTTTCAGATATTCACCTGCCGCCGCTGTCTTTAAATATTCACTGGCTGCCGCCCGATCGAACTCCAAAGGCTGACCATGTTCCATCAACACAAAGTCACCCATCTGAATCCGCAATTCATTCTGGTCAAAAGGCACCTGTGCCCGACCAGCGGCCATTGCCAGCCTACCCCAATTGGGATCTCGACCAAAAATTGCTGATTTCACCAACGGCGAACCAGCTACAGTCAAAGCAATCTTGCGGGCTTCTACGTCAGTATGGGTGCCGCTGACCTGAATTTCCACTAAACAAGTCGCTCCTTCTCCATCCCGAGCCACCGCCTTCGCCAAATACTGACAAACTTCAGTTAACATCGCTTCTAATTGATCCGCAGATTCCCCCGCTTCAATAATTGCCTGAGTCCGAGACTGACCATTAGCCAAGGCAATCAAAGAGTCATTAGTACTAGTATCACAGTCTACAGTTACTTGATTAAAAGACTTATCCACCGCCCGCACCAGCATTTGCTGCCAGAGATTAGTAGATACCGCTGCATCACAGGTAACAAAAGCCAACATCGTGGCCATATTGGGCTGAATCATCCCAGAACCCTTAGCCATACCGCCGATCCGCACCGGGCGACCATCAATCATAGTTTGCAAAGCGATCGATTTACTCACCAAATCTGTAGTCATGATCGATCGGGCCGCCAAATCGCCCCCCTCATCATTGGCTGCCTCGACCAACTCTGGCAGCCCCGCGATCAGCTTATCCATTACAATTCGTTTACCAATCACCCCTGTAGAAGCCAATAAAATAGCATCGGCAGAAATCTGCATCTGGGCAGCCAGGGCTTCAGCGCAGGCTACGGCATCTTGCCAGCCTGCTTCACCAGTGGCCGCATTGGCCTGACCAGAGTTGATTAACACGGCACGAATATTATGTTTGGCCGCAAGCTTTTGGCGACAGTATTCTACGCAGGCAGCTTTAACTTGGCTGGTGGTAAAAACTCCAGCCCCGATCGCTTCGGTTTCCGAATAAATTAAAGCCAAATCTGGCAAGCCAGAAGCCTTCAGTCCAGCGGTAATCCCGGCGGCGCGAAAGCCTTTGGGTGCGGTGACTCCGCCAGAAACAATGTGCCAATCTGCCATGATATGCTCCCAAACTCAACTTTCCCAGCATACACCAAGAAAATGTGGATATAAACACAAAACCCTACATGAAGTAGGGTTTTGAATGATGCCAAGAACGAGACTTGAACTCGTGACACGAGGATTTTCAGTCCTCTGCTCTACCAACTGAGCTATCTCGGCACGCTGACGCTTTATTTCAGCGGCTTTGCCATCATAGCAAAGGTTTTGTGCTTTGACAACATTTTGGCCCGATCAATCTTTTTTATCTAAACACTCGATCAAAGATGCTCGCATTAACTCTACCGGCACCGGCTGACCTAACCACAACTCCAGCGCTGCTGCCCCCTGACCCACCAGCATATCTATTCCATCGATCAACTGACAACCAGCAGCCTCAGCCATCTGCAAGAACTTGGTAGGGCGTGGAGTATAGATTAAGTCATAGACGATCGACCCCGCCCGCAGCAGCTCAATTTGCTTCGCAGACAATGGACTCGCATCTACCTGAGGAAACATCCCGATCGGCGTACAGTTCACTACTAAATCGGCCAGCGGCAACAAATTATCCAACTGCGACCACTCTTGTAACTTCAGATAGGGCCAACTTGTTTGTAAAGCGACCAATTTGCCTAAATCTCGACCCACTACCCAAATATCCTCACAGCCCAACTGCACACAGCCTGCAATCACGGCTCTTGCCGCTCCTCCACCACCTAAAATAACCACGGTTTCTGGCGGGGGTAAAGAGCATAAAGGTGATAACCAGCCCAAAATATCTGTATTAGTCCCCGCCCAACCCTGTTCTATTGGCCACACCGTATTCACCGCTCCAATCGATCTGGCCACTTCCGAAATCTCGGATAAATGTGCCATCACTGCCTGTTTATGGGGAATTGTGACATTGAAACCCCGACAGTCGATCGCCCTTAAACTTGCTAATACCCCTGCCAAATCAGCAGGTGATACGGCAAGAGGCACGTAGACATAATCTGCCCCCAACTGGCGCAGCGCAGCATTGTGCATCACCGGAGACATGGAATGTTTGATCGGATATCCCATGACCCCTAAAATTTTAGTGGTTCCAGTAATCACAGCATCATCTCCCACTCTAAGCTAGCTGCTGCTTTCGCCAAGTTCTCAATCGAATGCGCTGCTTGCAAATAAGGCAAACAGCCCAGCACCGGTTTGCGAGTCAGATTCACAATCAAATCTGCTGGTGCAAAATCAGCAATATCTTGATCTGTTACCGGCTGGGCACAGTTCAGAATAATCCCACGTAAATCTACTCCAGTATGAGCAGCCAAAGCCACATTTGCCACCGCCTGCCCGATCGATCCCAGCTTTACAGGTACTACCAATAGAATCGGCAACCGCCACTCATGAGCAATATCTGCCAAAGTTAACTCTGCTGTTACCGGAGAACCCAGACCGCCCAAGCCTTCAATTAATACCAAATCACAGCGCTGCTGTAGGTTTTGTAAGTTTTGCCAAGCCGTAGCTAAATCGATCGACTTACCAGCCCGCGCGGCAGCCAAAGGGGGAGCCAATGGCGCATCAAAATACAGCGGATTAAGTTCACTAGGAGATTGATCTAATTCAAACAAATCGGCATAAATTTCTCTATCTCCGCTGCCACACTGAATTAGTTTCATAATCCCCAATTTCTTGCTGGGAAAATGAATTTGGTAATAAGCCGCCAGAGCGCAAGTCGTAAAAGTCTTGCCCACCTCGGTATCGGTGCTAGTAATGAGTAAAGATGGCATTAAGGGGCAGGTGATGTTTCTACAGGGCTAGGGACTTTGCTGGGTTCAGATTTTGGTGATTCGATCACTTTGTTTTCTGTTTTCAGACTAGGAGGTTCAAAAGGCTTCTCGATCGCCTTCGGCGCAAGCGGAGCTATCGGTGGAGGTTGGATATCTTGTTCCAAAATGCGAGGCTGACTACTAGGAATAATAATAGGTACGGGGCTTGGATTTGAACCGGGTGGGGCGATATTGGGAATATCGTTAATCGGATTATTTGTTGTTGGAGTGACGGGACGATTATTTTCTGACGGCGGACTAACCGTGGGGGAGGGGGCGCTGGAAGTTAGAGCCAAGGAACCACTCATCCGATAAGTAAAGACTTTACCCTTGGCGATCGGGGATGGTTTAATAATTACGGAATGCTTACCAGTAGTCAATATTTTGCCTCGCCACATTGGGGTACGAATGGCATCAGCATCTACTGCTAAACCGGCAGAATTTAGCACTGTCAAAAGCAGCTCACGGTTATCGATCGACAGAGTTAGCTCTTGTCCTTGTGTACCATAAAAATCGTAGGTGACTTCTTGCTCGGTGTTGACTCGACCTTTTTGAATCACTGTTTGACCAGCGACTAGATCGATCGATTTATTTGTATTATCTCGATTGCGCGGACTGACTAAAGGCTGTTGAGTTGCCGGAGCACTAACAACCGGTATTTCTGGAGATTTGCCAAAAGTACTACTCAAAACCACACTGGTTGCAAAAGACAAAATGGCCACTCCCAAAAAAAGTGGGATGATCACTTGGGGCTTCTCCCAAGTTGATTTCACATCGAATTTTGTCAAGGCAGTATAGACTCGACCAATCGTCGTGGGAGTGCGTGCTTCCTCGTCATATAGGCTGGTGGCTGCTGGAGTGCCGTGTATTTTAGAAATAGTAATAGGCTTAAACTGATCTGGGCGATCAGTGGGGATACTGATCGACTGTAATGCCTGAAATACCTCTACCGACGATTGATATCGATCGAGTGGCTGATAGCTAAGCATTTTCCCCAACACGTTGGCTAGACCATCACTGATCGGGATCCAGTTGCGCCAAGACCAATTGATCTTTTCGCCTTCAAATAAATCTACTGCTGGCCGACCAGTTAATAAGACTACTGCGGTCACGGCTAAAGCATATAGATCACTGTTAGGGTAAGCGTAGCCGCTGCCCAACTGTTCTACCGGAGCATATCCCGGTTTACCCACATTGATGTTACCAGATGAATTTTGTTCTCCCTGTAAGCGATTAGCCAATTGCTTGACCACTCCAAAATCGATTAGAACCGGTAAAAAATCATTCTCACGCAAAATGATATTATCGGGAGCAATGTCTTGATGCACCACCCCTTGACTGTGGATGTAACCTAAAACTGGTAAGACTTGCAGTAAGAAACGCCAGACTTCTGCTTCGGTAAAAGTTTGACCGTGATTAGCTCGATCGCTCAACAACTGTTCGTAAGTGCGACCAGGAATAAAATCTTGTACCAAAAACATCCGATCGCGTTCTTCAAAAGTTGCCCAAAAACGCGGGATCTGGGGATGCTGTAGTTGATAGAGCAAAGCTGCTTCTTGCTGAAAAAATTCACGGGCTTTGCTGAGCCTCGATCGAGAGCCAGTAGACATGCAGAGTTCTTTGACAGCACACTGTTCACCAAACCTACTTTGGTCACTAGCCAGGTACGTGCGCCCAAAGGCTCCCTCGCTGATCGACTTCAAAATTCGATAGCGTTGTTGCAAGATAGTATCAACGGCAATAGGTTGCATAGACTCGTAATAGCTCAGGCATCATTATAATGGCTTTTGACGTGCATCAAGTTTGTGCATTCGATGGTCTATCTAGATCGTTAATATAGACCTTCATAACCTCTCTCCCACACTATGACTATTTTTACCCTGCAATCAGTTAAAAAAGACTTTGGCGTTAAAGAAATTCTCAAAGATGCGAGTTTCAGCTTAGAGTCTGGCGAAAAAGTGGGCTTGATCGGGCTAAATGGCTCGGGTAAGTCTACGCTGCTCAAAGCCATTGCTGGTAAAGAACCGATCGATGGTGGTAATATTCAAATTGATTCTAGCGCCCGGATTATTTATTTGCCTCAGCAGCCAGTGGTGGATGAAGAAAAGACCTTATTAGAACAAGTTTTTGCTGACAGTGGCGCGACAGCTCAGTTAGTGAAAGATTACGAAGAAGTCTCCGAAGATTTAGCCCATAACCCCACTGATGCCGCTCTGCTCAGGAAACTAACCAACCTCACCCAAGCAATGGATCATGCTGGTGCTTGGGATTTAGAAGCTCGCGCCAAAATTATTTTGACCCAGCTAGGCATTACCGATTTCCATACCAAAATGGGTGAGCTTTCTGGAGGCTATCGCAAGCGAGTGGCCTTAGCGGCTGCTTTGGTAGCCGAACCCGATGCTTTACTGATGGATGAACCTACCAACCACCTCGATGCGCTGTCGGTAGAGTGGCTGCAAAGTTATCTGCAACGCTATCGCGGTGCGGTTTTGCTGATTACTCACGATCGGTATTTTTTAGATCGGGTCACTAAGCGAATTATTGAAATCGATCGAGCTGAGCTTTATACCTATAACGGTAATTACAGCTATTATCTGACTAAAAAATCTGAGATGGAAGCCTCGGCTGCCAGCACCCAGCAAAAGCAGTCTGGTATTCTACGGCGGGAACTAGAGTGGCTAAGTCGCGGGCCACAAGGTCGGCAGACTAAGCAAAAAGCCCGAATTGGCCGCATTGAAGATATCCAGGCGCGGGAAAAAGTGGCGGTGGTGGGCAAGGTAGAGCTGTCGGCTAGCAGTCGGCGCTTGGGCAAAAAGGTCGTAGATTTGATCAACATCCAAAAATCCTATGGGGATCGATCGATTGTGGCCGATTTCACCTATGAGTTTATCCCTGGCGATCGGGTAGGAATTGTGGGTGGTAATGGTATTGGTAAATCTACGCTGCTAAATATTATTACTGGTCGCACGGCACCAGATGCCGGTGAGGTGGAAATTGGCAGCACTGTTTGTATTGGCTATTTTGACCAGTATTCGACAGAGCTGCTGGCTGCTGCTGACCAAAATATGCGGGCGATCGATTACCTCAAAGAAGTGGGTGAGTATGTGAAGACTGGCGATGGCACCCAAATTAGTGCTGGCCAAATGCTGGAGCGGTTTTTGTTTACTCCTAACCAGCAGTATTCGCCGCTGAGTGCTTTGTCTGGGGGTGAAAAGCGCCGCTTGTATCTGCTGCGGGTGTTGCTAGAAGCGCCAAATTTGTTGATTTTAGATGAACCAACCAATGATTTAGATATTCAGACGCTCAGCGTGCTGGAAGAATATTTACTGGAGTTTCCAGGCTGTGTGCTGGTGGTTTCTCACGATCGCTATTTCCTCGATCGCACGGTGGAGAAAATCTTGGCCTTGGAAGGTGAAGGGGTAATTACTGAATATCCTGGTAATTATTCGGTGTACTTAGAGTATCAACAGGCTAAGACTGCTGAGCCAGTAGTGGCTAAGGTGGTGAAGGAGGTAGCAAAAGCTACTGCTCAGTCTACTAATAAGGTGAAACCGCTGTCAGATTGGGAGCGACGCAATATGGCTTCGATGGAAGCGAAGATTGCTCAGCTTGAAGATACTAAGGTGAAGCTAAGTAATCAGTTGGCTACCGCTAGCTACAAGGATCTGACTCGCTTGACTGCGGACATGGATAAATTGATGGTATCGATTAGTGAAGCTACCGAAAAATGGTTGGTTTTAGCCGATCGGGATGTCTAGTAGTAGCGAAGCCTGTGAATGCAGCCAGCAAATCTCAAGGTTTTTCAACTGAATCTTTAGACTGATGGTTTGGGTAAAAAAACATCAGTCTAAAGATTCAGTTGGGCAGGTTGGGCTGAGATAGAAAGCTTCTATAATTGGCGTAAGAGGTTAAAAGTCGTCTTGCCTTCCAGTTTTTATTCGATCGACTAGCAATTGCAATATTCACAAAAAGGCTAAATTCTCATGGTTCAAAAAATAGCCCTGTTCAACCATAAAGGTGGAGTCAGCAAGACCACAACTACTTTCAACTTGGGTTGGATGCTCGCTTCCAAAGGGAAAAGAGTGATTCTAGTAGATAGCGACCCTCAATGTAATCTTACTGGCATGGCTTTAGGAGAAGAAACAGAAGATGACGAGGCCAGAATTCAAGAAATCTACAATACGACCTCAAATATAAAAACAGGATTAGCTCCTGCCTTTGAGTCACAGCCAAGAGCAATTGAAGCCGTTGATTGTATTCCGGTACAAGGTCGGGATGGTTTGTTTCTCTTACCTGGACATGTTGGCTTTGCTGAGTATGAAGTACAACTGGGTATTGCTCAAGAGTTAAGTGGATCGCTACAAGCCCTGAGAAACTTACCAGGTGCCATCAATGACTTGCTTGAGAAAACAGCAGCTAAGTTTAATGCAGACTATATCTTGATTGATATGAGTCCTAGCTTAGGCTCCATTAATCAGAATATACTGATGATTAGTGACTTCTTCTTTATACCTACTACTGCTGACTTTTTCTCGGTGATGGCGATCGATTCTTTGGCTAAAGTGCTACCAAGATGGCGTGCTTGGGCCAAGTCAGCAAGTTCACTTCAAATCCTGAGAGATGCTAACTATCCTTTTCCTGCGGTTGATGTCCGTTTCTTAGGGACAATAGTTCAAAATTATCGTGTGATTCGAGGCAAAGAAACTGCTGCATTTCAGACCTGGATTGAGAAGATTGAGATAGCTGTTTCCGAAAAGCTAATTCCAACTCTGAGACAGAGTAATATGATGCTGCCAAGTCAGAATTATGAGGATCAGGGGATGGCTGATAGCTTATCTCTGGCAAAAATTTCAAACTTTAATAGTTTAATCGCCTTATCTCAGGAACATAGAACTCCAGTCTATGAGTTGACGGCTCAACAATTAGGGCAAACTGACATTGTGTTAAAAAATAATCAGAAAAAACAAGAAGAGTTTAGAATAACTTTTTCAGATTTAGCAGACAAAATCATCGCACTAAGTACCGAAGAATTAGCTTATGCAGTCAGCACTTGACCAGTTTCTTGTCAGTATTGGTCATGTTCGAGACCTAGTTTCACTCCATAATTCTGTCAAAGCTCAAGCTACGGCAACACTTGATGCCTCAGATATGTTGCGTGCGGCGCTGGTTTTGTCTGTGAGCGCATTGGATTATTATGTGCACGAAGTCGTGACATTGGGAATGTTAGAAATCCATAGAGGAATTCGCCCCGAGCCAATATCTTCTGCAAACACAACTCAATCAGCATTCTCCCGTTTTCAAGTGTCATTAAGCGGCGCGCGTCAAGATCGACTAATAGCAATTGATATTGCCTCTTGGCTGGAAACTGAACTTCAGCAAACTCAAGGGTATGATTTCCTCCAGCAATCTCATACGATTTCATTTTTAATCCCCATCATATCTAGTAGCATTCTGGATAAACTAAATAATACTTCTTGGTTGGAGAGTGAAATCAGGGAGCGTTTAGGGTATCAAAGTTTTCAGCAAGCAGACAAAATTGCTGAGGCAATTAGATACATTTCAAACAAAAAACTATGGGATGAAGTCGCTATTAAGATGACTAAACCTGTAAAAGATATTAAGCAGCAACTAAACTCAATTGTTGATCGAAGAAATAAAATTGCCCACGAAGCTGACATAGACCCAACTTTTAATATTGGAAGTCGATGGAATATTGATGAATTACTTGTTGGTGATGCAGTTGACTTCATTGAATTACTCGTTAGAAGTATCCACTCAGTGCTGTAGATGTAACTTATCGTGTAATCTATCTAACAATATCTGAATTTATCAAAATGTTTCTTTAGCCATATTAAACTTTAACTATGCGTTCAAATGTTGATCCTCAGAAAATACAACAGCTTATGCAAGCGTTGGGTCGAGAAGCCCGTGGTGCTGGCTCTATTTACTTTACGGGTGGTGCCAGTGCCCTGCTGATCGGATGGCGTAGTTCCACCGTCGATATCGATATTCGCTTAGATCCCGAACCCCCAGGCATATTTCAAGCTATTGCCAAACTCAAACAAGAATTAAATATCAATATCGAGCTGGCTTCTCCCCAAGACTTTTTGCCGCCGCTGCCGGGCTGGCGTGATAGAAGTATTTATATTGAAAAACAGGGCCAAATTTCTTTTTATCATTATGACTTCACCGCTCAAGCCCTCTCGAAATTATCCAGAGGATATGACCGAGATATTAATGATGTTCAAGCCATGTACGAACAGAAATTATTTTCCGGACAAGATCTACGCGATTGCTTTGAGGCTATTGAAGCAGAATTGATTCGATATCCCTCGATCGAACCCGATATTCTTAGAAACAGAGTTGAAAGATTCATTGAGAATTTAAATAGTAAAGCAGAGGATAGTAATGAATCTAAATGAGTTACCAGGAGCAGAATTGATATTACCTGGAATAGAAGATCTTCGTAATGGCAACACCAACACCATTGGCTCATTGCTCATCACGATCGCCTCAACACGCTTAGCTGAAGCAGGTTTAGAGTTCCCCAAAGATCAATTAGTACCAGAACCAGAACTGGTTTTGTATGCTCATCTTCAGACTGAAGGAAATGATGCTTATCAATACTATAATGCCTTGCTGAAGAGCCTCAACAGCTTTTGTCATGCGCTGGAACTTAGTAATAAACAGAGATAGATACGGTGATCGATCATCTGAGTTGATTGGCTTGCAGCACCAATTTACTTGATTTAGTGTAACCCATTGTTCAAATTAATTATCTATTTTCTATCGAACACCGCAGCCCTGCCACTCAAACCAGTTACCTTGAAAACAATATCATTGTAATCTTTGTCACTTGAACCTAATGGCAAGTCTTCCCAACCGAAAAGGGTGGAGTCGCCAGTGAGGTCGCTTAGTTGCTTCTCCCAAGAGAACATCGGCTGTTTACTAATGTCTGCATCGGTGATTTGGCCATCGGGGAGCAGCATGAAGGCTACTTGGCTACCCGGTTTAAATTGGTAATCTCTGCTGCCTTTATATCTGCTTGAATCATTGTACTGACCGGTTTCTCTGCGATCGTCTATCACAATATATCCTAGCTCTGAATTGCTGAACATGCGGCTCACTGCTTCTTTGATGAATGCAGGGCTACCTCTTTCGGCTGTGATTCCTTCGAGGCTGATTAGGGCTAGTTGGCCTTGGTATTTGCCGCCGTCAAA
>JAYSRP010000056.1:0-18727 GCA_043721015.1 Synechococcales cyanobacterium
GGTGCAGCCGAGATGGCTACCACATTTTCTGGCGCAATTAGCCCTGTCACCCGCGATCGAAGCTGATGCAAAATTAAATCTCGATCGACCACCGGAAACAAGTCAGCCTTATTCAACACCAGCAAAGACTGCTTACCCACAGCGGCGATCGCCTGCAACGGCTCCAATTCCGACTGGCGCAGGTCATTATCCACCACAAACACCACCATCGCCGCCGCTGCCGCTTCTTCTAAGGCAACTCGACCCCGCTCTGTCCCCGCTAACCCCGCTTCCAAAATCCCTGGGGTATCCACCAATAAGATCTGCCGATTCAGTCCCCGTAAATCTACCGAATACTCCACTGGTCGATCAGTAGTCCCCATCGCTGCTCCTACTTTACCCGCGACTTCATCAGTTGCGGTATCGGCCACTCCAAACTTGCCACCAACCTGACCAGCCATCGCCGCAATCAGTGAAGTCTTGCCAACAGAACCTGTCCCAAACACAATCACCCGAATCGCCCCGCGCTTTAAGTTCTCGGCAATCTGTTGAGATTCATCTAACAAAGCTTGGCGGGCAACCTCATCTTGAATCTGCACCACCTGCTGTTGAGCCGTTGCCAAATTCAGCTCTGCTGCATCTTTGGCATCTTTAGGAACTGGTGGTTTGACTTTAGACTTTTTGGCTGGACGCTGAGAGAAAGCTGAACCGTAATACAGCAGCAGGCCGATCGCCCCCAAAATCAGCGCCACAATGCCACCCAACACCACATTGGCCAACCAGGGAATCTGAATTGCCACATACAGGCCATAAATGGAGTTTACCAGCCAGAGGCTGAGGACAATAATTACCCCCAGGCCGAGAATCCTAATCCAAAAAGGCGGCAATGACACGATCGATCCCCACGAGATGTACTAATCTTGCTAATCTTAAGGATAGTCCAGAATATTTGGAGTCGATCGAGTGGGACAGTACGAGCGTTTAATTTTGCTGGCAGAAGACCAGCTTACCGAATACAGCAGTGATGCCCGCAAAATCGAAAAATTGCGACAGAAATTTGGCCTTTCGGTATCTTGCCGCGAGCAAGACGAAATTAGAACTCAGCTCGAAGCCGAGCTGCCCTCTGGGGGCATCGCCAAAATTGTCGAAGACCAGCGGCAGGCAGTTTCTTTGCCATTCTGGGGAATCGCCGGATTGGGTCTGCTGTTTGGGATTGCGGCCAATCAGCCCCTTGATTACTTGGCTACTGCTGGAGGATTGGCTGGGGCGATCGTATTACAAAAGTGGGGCTGGCAGCTTCAGGCTAAGCGTCTAGTGCTACAGACCTTACAGGATATTAAACAGCGCATTGAAAACCCTACAGATAAAAAATAGTTGTTAACAAAGTCAAAGCCCTGTTGGAAGTTTCGCAACAAGGCTTTCAAATAGATATTGCAGCAATCACTCGGTTTTCCAAGGAGAAGGTATGAGCTTGGAAAAACGACGAGTGCGACGATAAAAACGTTTCCTACAGTCAAACTCTTCACATAAGAAGGGATAGAATCCAAGGATCGAGATGACTTTATCTAATCCGCGTCGGCGCGATCGATAAACATCTTGAGAGCCACATCTAGGACATAAGTGTCCGCTAATAGCCATGACCTTACCACCTAAAAAAATTGGTATTATTCTGCGTATTAGAGCATCCTAAGCTATTCATCACAGTAAAACTGTAATTTAAGTCACTGAGAATTTCTTTTTCGGCCAATTGTATTACAAGATATCACAGGATGTTGACCATAAATCAGTCGTTTGTCGTAGGCTAGCCCAATCCCCATTCCCTAAGATTAAATGGTCTAGCAAAGGCACATTCAGGAGCTTTGCCCCAGCCAATAATTGCTCCGTCAAGCGTAAATCTTCGCTGCTGGGATCTAGGCTGCCAGAGGGATGATTGTGCGCAACTATTACTCTTGTAGCACCTTGTCGTAACACTTCTCGAAAAATCTCGCGGGGCGGTGCCAACGTTTCAGTGGCTGTGCCGATCGTAATAATGTGGGTGCCCAGTAAGCGGTTTTTTACATCCAGCAGCAGAACCGCAAATTTTTCTTGACTCATCCACATCAATTCGTGGCTGAGCGCCGCTGCTGCCGAGCCGGGACTATCAATGATCGATCGCTCATCGGGCTTAATTTGAAAAGTTCTTTTGCCTAGCTCGATCGCCGCCAAAATGGAGGTAGCCTTGGCCGGGCCCACCCCCGGAATTTCAATCAGCTCGGCGGCGCTCACTTCCCGCAGCCGCATCAGGGGATCTCGCTGCGATTCACCCAAATACTTTAATAAATACTGCCCTAACCCCACTGCTGACAGCTTGCCGGGGCCTTGACCCGTGCCCAGCAAAATAGCAATCAGTTCCGCAGTGCTTAAATGGTTGGCTCCATTAGCTAACAGCCGCTCTCGCGGGCGCTCATCGATCGGCAAGTCTGTAATCCGCAGGTTGTAAGTCACAATTTTAATCGCAGGTCTTTTTTCCGATTATCGCTAACTTAACCCAAATAAATAGAGAGCTAATTGGCCTAAGTTTAGCTCTCTATTTGTTTGGGTGAAAGTTTGGGTCAAAATCTACGCCATACGGCTTTCGATCGCCCACCGTGCTAGCTCAGTGCGGTTATTCAAACCAGTTTTTCCCAGCATATTAGAAACATGACTCTCTACGGTGCGCTGGCTGAGCTTCATGTGCTGAGCAATATCTTTGTTAGCTAAGCCCTTCGATACCAGTTGGACTACCTTGAGTTCCGTAGGAGTGAGTTCTACTGAAGGATTTACCTGAATCAAAGTTTCGCTAGGTGCCCCAGTATCAGCATGTTGACGGATGCGGCCTGACTGATTTAAAGAAGATTCCACCTGTGCTACAAGTTCTTCTGGCTCGAAGGGTTTGACCATGTAAACATCGGCACCCAGGTTTAACCCCTTGATTCGGTCTTGGCTTTGCCCTTTTGCCGACAAGAATAGCACCGGAATCCAGCCAATGTCTTGACGCTTGCGTAGATCAGCCACAAAGCCGTAGCCATCTACTTCTGGCATCATTACGTCACAAATAATCATGTCCGGAATATCTTTATCCAGCACTTCTAAGGCTTCCCGGCCATTGTTGGCAGCTATTACCTCATAACCCCGAAACTCTAAATAGTCTTTAACTAATAAGACCAGGTTGGGGTCATCGTCTACTAAAAGTAATTTCTTTTTGTCTCGATCGGTAGATCCTTTCATGATTATCTGGCCACAAACTTGTAGATGCTTAATGTTACGGATGCAATACAAAGAGTACTAATACTGGGTTATATCGACTATAAATTGGTTATTTACAGTTAACATATTACATATAATACTTTAATAAAAATACATCACTCTGGAGGAGTGCCATTATTATAAGTGTAATGGTTCTTTTGGGATCATTCCGATTTTTTGGAACCCAAAGAATGCTGACAGAACATATACTCACTCACAATTTCGTTGCCGATTAAGTGGCGTTGAATGATTTCTTCTACCACGCTGGGCGTGACAGAGTGATACCAAACTCCATCCGGGTATACAACTGCGATCGGACCATTTTGACAGATGCGTAAGCAGTTAGCCTTGGTTCTAAAAACTATCTCTGTAACGTTATCAGATATTATGTCCGAGCGTTCGTTTAATTGTTTTTTAGATGGACGATCGAGCTTTAATTCTTGCAGCCTTTTTTTTAAGTATTCCCAAGATTGTAGACTAAGTTCACGATCAACACATTTTGGTTTGGTAGCGTCAGCGCAGATAAAAATGTGTCGATCTATACAGCGTAATCCTAAGTTTTGAGTGGCAGTTTCTAAGCATCCTGCGACCTGCTCTTGGTTTAAGTATTCACTCATGTTTGTCTCCTAGACAGTTTTTGGCCCAATTTTTGGCCCAGTTTTTGGGCTAAGACTCACCACCGCCTTCACTGACCACCTTACGGGAAAAGCCCCACAGAAAAATCCCGGCAATCAGCACAATCGTGACCCACTCTGGGGGCACTAAGCTGGGCTGGATAGCGCGAGTAGCTAGTCTTAAACCCACTAGACCAACCGTGGCATAACCAGCGTCTTCTAAGTTGGCATACTCTGTGAGCCAGCGAATAAACAGACCAGCCATAAACCGCAGGGTAATCACGCCCGCTGTACCACCAGCCAATACCAACCAAATATTACTAGAAATCGCTGTGGCAGTGGTCACACTATCTAACGAAAAGGCTAAATCGGTAATACCGATGATTGGCACCACCTGCCATAAAGAACTGTATTCACTAACTTCTGTCCCATCACTTTCTGCTGCGTGGCTAGAAAAATGCTTATAGGTTAACCACAGTAAGTAAGCGGCACCCAAAATCTGAAATTGCCAGTAACTGTTCACCCAACTAGCGGTCAAAATCAGGGTCATGCGTAAAACGTAAGCTACCACCAGACCCAAATTCAAAGCTTTTTCTCGATCGGCTTCGTTGGGTAAACCTTTGGCGATCGCCGCCAGGGCAATAGCATTATCGGCAGAAAGTACAGCCTCCAATGCGATCAATACAATCAAAATCGCGGGGGTCTCAAGACCCATGTTCCCAAGTGCGGGCAAAATTTGCTCTAGCATTAACTTCAAAAATAGTATTCCGACTGTTTCGAGTCTAACGCAACTGCCGTATTTATACTGCTGATAGCAGTACTGCCTCAAAATTTTCTGGCTAAATCAATACAAAATTTTACTAAAGGCTGACAGGAGCGCCAAAATAATGAAACTATGGGTTCTTATTAAGAATCTAAAAATCTTAGGAGAATCGATCATGACCGACACCCAAGTCTACATCGCCCTGGCAGTGGCTCTAGTTCCCGGTTTTTTGGCTCTACGTTTGGCCACTGAGCTTTACAAGTAGAGATATCTGCGGTTAACCGATCGCCTCTGGCCGAATTACTTCTGCAAGGGGCGATCGAATGCTATATATTTTCTCTAGGGTAATGTTGAGTTACCTTGAATATTACAAATGTCTTATACTTTCACCCATAAATTTGGGTAACTTACTATCATGACAGCTCTACCATCCCGCGATTTCCGGAAGCCTGTGTACGATACCACCACCACCCGCCCTCGCCGTATTACGGCGAAAGCCACTGTTTCTCAACAGCAGCGGCTATTTGCCTCTAGCACTAAGCTAGTGGTCTATTTGTTACTTTCTATTTTGGGCATCACCTCGCTTACTAACTTGGTGCTCTACAGCACGAACCAACAAAATAAGCTGTACCATCTTCGGTCTGAGGTAAAAGATGCCAAGCAGCGCATTGCCACCAAGAATGCTGACTTCCAATATTCCTTCGACCCCCGCGTCACTAAGTCTTTGATGGAAGAAAACAGCTATCGGGTAGCCAAAGATAAGCTGCCGATCGTTCCTTACAACGCTGAAGAAGTTCGTCGTTAAGCGCTGAATTTCCACTAAAAAGCCATCCAAGCTAATTTTGCTGGATGGCTTTTTGGCGAATTCACTTTCTGCCCTCAGCCCGAAGCTAGGATTAATTTGTGCCCCTTTTTAGCAAGATTTTCAAGCCCCTACCAAAGTCTGAAACTTCACATTGCTAGGAATCAACAAATTTGTAATCGGTTGGCCAGTCAGACAGCGCCAATGACAAACAAATAAATTAGGCTGCTGCACCTTAATGCTGGCCAAAGCCGCCGTAGTCGGAAAAGGCAGTAATCGATCGAACACCAACCCACCATCCCTAAATCCGCAGCCCATCAAATAGACCGAGGGCGGTGCCTGCAAATACGCTAGTAACTTGAACCCCAATTGATACAGAGGCTGGCGCTGTTGGTCAGTTAAATCTAGCGGCTGTTGATGATGAGGATGAGTAATGGCCTCGGCATACAGCGGTCCTTTCATGGTGTGGACGATCGGCAGCCAAAATTGTAGCTCCCCCACTCCATAGCCCATATCTTGCACAACTTGTCTTAAAGCTGCTGGATCTCGACAAGCTGCAAAAACCTTACTGCCCCAAAACTTCAGGTCTGGGGGCAGCTTTAAAGTCAAAGGACATAAGACATCATAATCTGCCTGTTTCAGCGCTTCAGCAGCTTGCCAAAGGCGGCTATTATAGCCAGCTTCGATCGCTGCTGCCTGGATGGCCACAAATACTGCGACATCATCACCAGGAATAAAAATTGCGCTGGTCATAAGTTAGGAGCTAAAAGCCATGCCATTGCGGGGCAATTCGGGCAAATCTAGCTCCACTTTGCTGGGTCTGATGACTCTTTCGGCAGCTCGATCGGCAGCTAGCTGTAACTCGTTTTGTAAGCGCTGATTTTCTTGGTGGAGCTTGGCGATTTTGTCCCGAATCGGAGCCAGACGCTCGGCAAACTTTTGGGTGTAGATTTTGGGTAGCTCTTGTACCACTTGTTCTAACATCCGACTGCGATCGCTCAGTTCGCGGACAGTACGCCGGAGCTGTTGGATTTCGGCATCACGGGTATGTAATTGCTCTTGGTAATACTGCACTTGGGTTTCAACTCCTTGAAGCTGCTCCCGCAGAGCGCGAATTTCGCCTTTGTGGTCGCCGACTAGCTCACCCCTAGGCGGCTGAGAATGATTGGTCTTCACGATCCGAAATAACTCCTGAGATAGCTGCTGCACAAGCTGATCGCGGGTGTTAAGCTCTTCACGAAAATGCGCGATTTCTGCTTTGAGGGCAGAAAGATTGCCGGGCTGAGTAGAATCCACCATGAGGGTATTCTGAAAAATTAGTCAATGTTTCATTAGATTCTACATTTTCTGTGGACAAAAAAAAGGGTTCTAGCAAATCTAGACCCTTTTAATACATTAAGAATTGAAAATTAGTACTGGAAACTATCTCACCAATCTATCTTACCAATCTATCTTACAGTGCCTTCTAACTTAGCAGTGTCGATCGGCTTCATGGCATACATTCTGATTGCATTCCAGCCGATCGCGGCGATATGAGGCAGGTTTTTGGCAATTTTTAAGAACTTCGGCAAATTGTTAGCTGGCGCATTAACAATCTTGAGGTAGCTAGCTGCTGATTTATCCAGCAAGGCAGTGAACTTAGGATTATTCACATCTAAGATGAGCGGGAATACCCGACCAGCAGTCCAGTTGGTTTCTTTGATGACATCGAGGTTGAAGTCCCGAGTGGTCATACCCATGGCTTCATAGAAGCGAGTGCGCTGATGGTCGTTCAAATACATGGTGAGAAACACGCTCAACAAGAAGAATCGACACCACAGCTTGGCTTTCCAGTCGTTCAAAATATGTGGCTGAGATTTCATTACCGCATCAAAGAAGTCACCGTGACGGTTTTCGTCTTGGCACCAGTTCTCAAAATAGTTGAACAATGGATACAACTTGTTTTCGGGATGAGCTTCCAAATGACGGAAAATCTTGATATAGCGCCAGTAGCCAATTTTCTCGGAAAGATAGGTGGCGTAGAAGATAAATTTGGGTTTAAAGAAAGTGTATTGATGACTCTGAGTCAAAAAGCCCAGATCTAAAGACAGATCAAAGTCAGCCATGGCCTTGTTCAAAAAGCCAGCATGACGAGCTTCGTCCCGAGACATCAGGTTAAAGCCTTCGGCTAACAAAGGATTTTTCTTTTTCAAGCGTCTACCCAATTCTTTGTAGAGCAGAAAGCCCGAAAATTCTGCGGTACAGGAGCGCTCCAAAAACTCACTAAACAACTGCCGGGTTTCGCCGTCAATGCTGTCCCAAGAGTTATCGAACTGTTCATCGCGCACGAAGTGGTGGCGGTTGTAATCTACTTTAAACTCGGCGATGATGGCGCGCATCTCTTCTTCGTTGTAAGAGATGTCCATTTTCTCCATTTCTTCAAAGTCGGTGGTGTAGAACCGAGGAGTCAGGATGGTTTCCTTTGCTGGCATCTTGACTTCATTTTGCAGGTCGGTTGCCGGTTTTGTAAGTGAGTTTACCATAATGTTTTTTTATAGGTTTGACGGCTACAAGGCATATATTGGATGGCTACCAGCCATTCGCTCTGTAGGTCATTTTACCAAGACCATGAGAGTTAGGGTACGGGTTTGTATTAAGAGTTGCAAAGATTGCCGAAATTTGGAGTTCAATTTGGCAACAGCCATTTCTGGGCATTGAGGCGTTTGGTAAGGCCAAACAGCAGTAAGTCTAGGGTTATTTTGCGTTCGTCTATTAAGAAGGGCTCGATCGAACTCGCTGTCCCGCCATTAGATATGCAAGAAAATCCCCGCTGGCCTTGAATGTTTTCGGCAAAGAAGTACAGATTAAATTGGCGGGTATTGTTTTTCCATTTGCCCACTATTTGCCAGCAGTCTGGTACGTTAGGCACCCCAGAGATAGTCACTGGCGCTTTGGCAAATTCTAACTTCAGATCAGCCAAACCCTGGGCACTGAGGCCGCTTTGGATTGCTGGCACCAAGTCTTGCTGAATAAAATCGGCGAAAGGTTTGTCTTCTAGCGCAGGCGCTTTTTCTTTCTTAGCGGCAGGGGCTTTGGCTGCCGCGGTTTCGGTTGTCGCGGTTGCGACTACATCACCAGATGCTTCTGGATTAGGATCTTTTGGAGTCTTGGGTGTCTTTGGGGTTTTGCTGGCTTCAGTCATAAAAATATCCTGATATGGGGAGGATTCTAAGCTTGGCGATCGAGTGATGATCGCAAGAAAAATCCTTCTTGGCTATTTTAGTCTGCCGACCCTCACTTAACCAAAGGTACGAAAGAACAAAAAGCCGCCCACTACTTGCATCAGCCAAGAAAATCGCAGGGTTGGCCAAAAAATCACGCCATTGATCATGGCCACCAACGGCCAATCTAAGTGAAATTCTTGGGTTGACCAATTTAGCCACAAAAACAAGCTCGCCAACAAAAATAGCAGCCCAGATAAGATGTAGCGAAAAATAGCCAGCTCAAAGCTCAGAGGCTTGGTGCTGAACATCATTTCAGATAGCTGTTTGCCAAGGAAATCAAACATGCTGATGAATTTGTAGACTCGTAATAAGTGGCAAAATTTTACCCTTTATTCTGGGAAAATCCAAGCTCGTAAAATCGATCCATCAAACTAGTGAGAAATCCTTGTCAGCTATATGTCCTAGTATTTGCTGTTCACCCCGAGCAGTTTTGCGGATAGAGAGCGATCAACAATGCCTTAACAAAGAATTTTTGTTGGCAACATTAATCGATGTTTCTGCATCTTTGGGTATATTACTAGAAGTACAAATTGGATCGATTGTCAAGCAATCTTTACACTTGGTATTTTCTTTTGCCCAGAATTCAATCTGCTACAGCTCAAAACACAGGAGTGACCAGCCATGATACCTCAGAATTTTGACCTTTCCTTAGAACAGCAATTTAGCGTTCGATCGTTCCAAACCCAAATCCAAGACATGAGCCGCGAACAAGCTCAAGATTTTTTGGTGCAGCTATATACCCAGATGCTCTGGCAAGAAACCACTTACAAGAATTTGCTCAAACACCAATGGGGCATCGAAGACTGCTCAGACTGTCTTGGTTGCCCTCACAAACAAAACTAAAAATCAGTACTGGTTCCGCCAGGTGGAGAAGCTATAAACATTGCCTACAGTAGTTCACATTGCGGTCATTCCTGATCGCTCTAAATTATACACCTGCCAAATTTTCACAGTTCGATCTTCGTGGGCGCTAGCGATCCACTCACCAGTAGGATTAGTCGAGACAGACAGTACCGAATTACTGTGGCCAGTAAGGGTTTTAAGACAGGTGCCTGTATTTAAATTCCAAATTTTTGCAGTATGGTCTTCACCACCGCTAGCAATTTGATATTTATGAGGATGATAGGCTACTGCCCACAATCCAGCAACATGGCCAAAAAATGTTTTGAGGCATTTTCCATTAGTGGTGTCCCAGAGTTTAATAGTCCGATCATTGCTGGCACTGACAATCTGTAAGCCGTCAGGACTGAAGGCAATAGCCACCACAGCACCCTGGTGTCCTTGCCAAGTTTGGAGGCATTTATGACTATGAATATCCCAGAGTTTGATTGTGCGATCGAAGCTACTACTAGCTAACAGTTGACCATTGGGGCTAAAGGACACCGATCGAACCCAGTGATTGTGCCCTAGCCAAACAGCTAGAGCAGCTCCCGTTGCTACGTCCCAGAGCCGAATAGTACAGTCTTCACCACCGCTGACTAAGGTATTACCATCAGGGCTAAAAGCTACCGACCAAACTCTTCTTCTTTCGTGTCCTAATAAAATACGTGTTTCTTGCGGTTCGGCAATTTGCCAGAGCCTAATGGTAGAATCTTGTGCGCCACTGGCAATAATATTGCCACAGGGACTAAAAATAATGGTGTTTACCGAGTCGGTATGTCCGATGTAAGTATAAAGACAGTTTCCGGTAGCTACGCTCCAGAGTTTAACCAAATAGTCATCACTGGCACTAGCAATATAATTGCTATCTGGACTGAAGCACAAACACATTATCCAATGCTGATGACCCTGACAACACAAAATTTCTTGGTAGGTATCGGCATTCCAAAGTTTGATTTCTCCGCTAGTCCCACCGGTAGCCAAAAACCTGCCATCGGGGCTATAAGCAATCCCTATCACTGAGCCGAAGGTTTCAGCAAAAACAGTTTCAGCAAATTGCGTACCATTAAAATTAGTATTATGCAGTAGCACTTCGGCCAAATAAGCTTGGCGCACTGCTAAATAGGAGAAATCCCAGCCTTGCAAGTCGATTTTGAGCTGGCAAAGAAGGTTTAGTAAGTTGCCAGCACTATAGTTCATAGTATTGGTAGTAGAATTAATAGATTGGTTACGTAAGTTGTTTAGAATCTGCTTGAGATATTGAATTAAGTCTTCGGAAGAACCAAAGTGTTCGGATAGTTTTTGAGCTATAGGATATAAAATCATCTGAAGTTGGATATCTCGCACGTAATCTGGGGCTTTGGCTTCGACCAGGGCGTGGGTGGTCAATAGATTTAAATTGGCAGTAAAAATTTCTTGGAGAACGTTGTTAGTTAAACGATCAATTACATATTCCATCACAACTGGCTGCTGAGTTAAACCGGTCTCGGTGGTTTCGATGGCCGATCGATCTTGCAAAGAGACCAGAGCTTCTAAAACTTGAGGTAGAGGTATCGGCGGAAATAATTTAGGCTGAAGCTGGGCGGGAGTAATGCCTTCTCGAACGATCGCCAGCCAATACATAATTTGTTGCTGTAAGCTCGAAAAACGCTGAAACTGTTGGTCGAGAAGCTGCCAAAGGCTACCAAACACGGTGTTTCCCTGAGCTAAAAATGCGGAGGTATCGTTATTAAATAAATTGTGAATATTGCTAGCGACAATTTTGAGAGCAAGGGGGTTGCCACCTAGTCGATCGATTAACACCTGCGATTGATTAACGGTGGCGATCGATCCTTTATCGCTAAGAATTTGACGAGATGCCGAAAAAGATAGCCCCTGTAGCTGCCAAGAGCGCACCGGCAATTTTTCGCCTTCTCGCAGGCTGAAGAGTCCCGGCTTTTCGCGGCTGCCGATGATCAGGCAGCTTTGGTGTGGTTCATCACAGATACGTTCTAGGGCAAGGCTGTAGCTCTCGTAACCAGGAAGATAAGAGCCGCTGCGCTCACCGCATTCCAAAATAGATTCTACGTTGTCAAATACCAAGAGGCAGCGCTGGCGACGAAATTGATGGAGCAGGTTATCTACCGAAATATCGGTAATGTCTCCGGCACAAAGCACGGGCAAAATGTTTTCTAAGAGGCTTTGGAGAGTGGGGGCTTGACGAAGGCTGCGCCAAATTACGACATCAAAATTAGCTTGGATAGTTTGAGCGATTTTGACTGACAAAGCGGTTTTTCCGATGCCGCCTAAACCAAAGATGCCGATCGATCGGCAGTGATCAGTAGCTGCCCATTCAGCTAGAGCTTGGGTTTCAATTTCTCGTCCATAAAACTGTGAAATATTGATCGATTCTCCCCAATCTATAATGCTTGGTTGAAGAGACAATTTTGGCTGAGGAATAGATTGATTGTAGTAGCGATACAGTACAGCTTTAATGTTCTTTTTAGAGACTGGTTGATCTAAGCAAGTTGTGAGGGTTTTCCACAGCCGAGCCGCAACTTGATTGATATAATCTATTTTGTAATCTAGTTGATCGGCAATTTGACGAGAGGTGCTTCCTTCCCATACCTGCATGAGGATGGCGGCCTGTAAGTCACTGAGTTGTGGTTGCTTGGCTGCTATGAAGATTTGGTCTATTAAGTCTCGCGCTTCATCACCATTCATACTAGAGCTGCAATGCTATTAATTTATTAGTAAATATATCAATATTTAGCAAGGTATTTTAATGCCTGTTACAAGAATTTACGTTTAAACATCCCAAGATCTCATTTTTTCTCATTGACTATCTCAGAGCATAATTTTACCTTGATTGGTATCAATATTTCTCCAAGTAATTGTTCATCATGGAGGTATCTAAAAAATGGAAAAGCTCAGTGGCCGAAATATCGAGTTAGTGAATGTCTGCATTCAACAGGTTTATGCGCTTTGCACTTTGGCGGAGTTTCCCCAACGGGTGATGACTTTGCTAGAAAGTTTGATTGGTTCGGAGGAGTCATAGATTTAGGGTTTATTGAGCCTAGCTCTCATTGTATTTGTACTAATTTTTATTCTGGTGGATAGTCATGATGAACAGCGCTTTAGCACAGGCATTATCTTTGGTTCAAAAATATTTGAGTAAGTTTGCAGTGAGCGAGAATTTTTGGCCAGATTTTGAAGTGGCTTTTGGGATGGGGTTCGATCGATCCATTGCAGAAAAGATTCGGCAGAGTTTGGTGGCTGGAGAGTTTGGGCGACCAATTAGAGTGGTGCCAGATGCCATCTTGGGCATTGCATCTGGGGCGTTTGCGGCGGCGACAAATACGGTATATTTGCGGGAGAGTTTGGTGGCTAGTGGCAACCTAGAACATATTGGGGAAGTGATTATTGAGGAACTGGGGCATTCGATCGACTCTCAAGTCAACAAGGCAGAGACTCCTGGAGATGAGGGGGCGATTTTTCGGTTGTTGGTGCAGGGGGTGAGTTTGACGGCGGAAATGTTGGCGGAGTTGCGGGCGGAGGATGATTGGGGGGTGATTTCGATCGATGGTCAGCAGTTGGCGATGGAGATGGCAGTTTTTCCGGGTACTCCAGGTAATGACAAATTAGGAGGAGTAGATCCTAATGACAATATTGGAGACGATACTTTTACGCCACAAACTGGTATCGACACTGTTGCTGGTGGTGATGGCACTGACACACTAATTATCGATTATTCTACCAATGCTAATAATGGTATTCGCTATGATCAATATGACTTGGCTGCTGGTCAAGGTTTATTCTTTGCTAATGGTTCTGGCCAAGTTCAATATACTGGCATCGAGAAATTTAATATTACCGGCACCAAAGTTAGTGATGACATTAGAGGCGGCAATAGTAACGATATTCTTGTTGGTGGAGATGGTGACGATCAACTTAATGGATTCGCTGGAGTAGATATATTTAATGGCGGCGCGGGAAATGACACTGCTACTATCAACCTTTCAGCCAGTACTGCGAACAATTTGATAGATATTATTGCCAGTACTACTAACTATGGTACTCAACTCATTAGCATTGAAGGTCTTAATGCTACTGGTGGCTCTGGTAATGATACTTTTGTTGGTGGCTTAGCTGATAATCTTGCTGGTGGCGCTGGTGATGATGTGCTCAATGCTGGCAATGCTGGCAATGGCGGGGTAGATATTGTTGCTGGTGGTGATGGTACTGATACACTGATTGTCGATTATTCTGCTAGTTCCACTGGTAATGGTATTGGCTATGATCAATATGATTTAACTGCTGGCCAAGGTTTGTTTTTTGTCAATGGCGCTGGCCCAGGTTCTGGTCAAGTTCAATATACCAGTATTGAGAAATTTAATATTACTGGCACTAAAAATAATGATGATCTTAGAGGCGGCAACAGTAACGACACTCTCATTGGTAGAGATGGTGACGATAAACTTAATGGATTTACTGGAATAGATATATTTGATGGTGGTGCGGGGAATGACACTGCTACTATCAACCTTTCAGCTAGTACTGCGAACAACTTGGTGGATATTATTGCCAGTACTACCAATTATGCTACTCAACTTATTAGTATTGAAGGTCTTAATGTTACTGGTGGCTCTGGTAATGATACTGTGGTTGCCGGTGGCTTAGCAGATAATCTTGCTGGTGGCGCTGGTGATGATGTGCTCAATGCTGGTACTGGTGGCATAGACACTATTAGCGGTGGTGATGGCACAGATACACTAATTGTCAATTATTCTACTAACACCACTAACGGTATTCGCTATAATGAATATGACCTAGCTGCTGGCCAAGGTTTATTCTTTGCTAATGGTTCTGGTGTAGTTCAATATACTAGCATCGAGAAATTCAATATTACCGGCACCAAGACTAATGATGATCTTAGAGGCGGTAATAGTAACGATACTCTCATTGGAGGAAGAGGAAGTGACACGTTATCGGGTATTGCTGGTAATGATATTTTGATAGGGGTAGATACATTAAGTGCCAATCCTGGCATGAGCGAAATTGATCGACTGGTGGGTGCGGCAGGACGAGACACTTTCGTTTTGGGACAAGGAAACGTTAACTTTTATGATGATGGTGATCTGGCTACTGCTGGGTTAGATAGCTATGCCCTGATTACGGACTTCAATCCGCGTGAAGATACTGTTCAGTTAGCCAAAGCCCGCAGCAACTATGTTTTTGCTGACACCACAATCGGTGGCACACCGGGCACCGCCATTTATATTGATAAACCGGGCAGCGAACCCGATGAACTAATTGCCGTGCTGCAAGGCGGCGGATTGAATTCCTTTTATGGTTTACCACAAGGTTCGATCGGCAGCAACAAAGGCCAAGCAACCATCACCATTGGGGGGCAGAACTTTGCACCAACCGATATTATTAGCTTGGTAGATAGTAAGGGAGTAGAGAAAGTAGCTAGCAAAACTTACTGGGTAGATGATACCCAAACTTGGGCAACTTTTGACCTTACTGGCTTAACGAAGGGTAAGTATGATGTAAAAATCACTAATGGTAGTAGCGTCACTAACTTTAAGCAAGCTTTTACGGTCACTGATGGAGCTGTTGGGACTGTAAGCGCAAAAGTGATTACGACTAATACCCGTGGCGACAATAGTTTTCCGGGGGTAATTCGGCTCAGCTACAATAATTCGGGGCAGACTGATGTGGCTGCGCCGTTGTTTAGAATTAAGGCTACTAATGCCACTATTAATTATGGAGCTTCGGGGACTAGTAGTTCTACGCTGCAACAGTTGCAAAATTTGGTGATTGGGACGGGAGCAAATGGCCCAGCGGGAATTTTGACGGCGGGTAGTACACAGGATACTTTCTTCACTTATAAGCCGATCGCCAACGGCCCGATTAGTTTTAGTGTAGAGCAGGTGCGGGCATCGGAGGTAATTGATTGGGCAAAAATCAAGGCAGAATCTCGGGCAGATTTTAGCCATATTGATGTGGTGGCTTGGGATACCATTTGGAATAATTTCATGGCAGCAGTGGGTTCTACTGTTGGTCAGTTTCAGGCAGCGATCAATCAAGATGCGAGCTACCTCAGCCAGTTAGGTCTGAGGCTAGATGATGTAGGTGGCCTGTTTAATTATGAATTTAGAAAAGCCTCTAACAACCTTAGTAACCCAATACTAACTACGGCCACTGATGCGTTTGATGCTACTCCTGGCCTTGCTTTACAGCTCGGACGCTCTTTTTATCAATCGACTGCTGAGCGCTACAATTTGGGGATTTTTGGGCGAGGCTGGAGCAGCCAATGGGAAACCCGCGCTGTCAAAGATCCGCAAGGAAATATATCGATTCGCTCTAACGGAGATATTCAGCGATTTTTTGTGCTTCAGGCTGATGGTACCTTTGCTAGCCAAAATGGTACAACATTAACAGCGGTGGCTGGCGAGTACCAATTGCGAGAAGCCAGTGAAGTTGTTTCGATATTTGGTGCTGATGGCAAGCTGAGTTCGTTAGCCGAACCCAATGGGAATAAAATTTCGCTGCAATATACTGGCGCTTTGCTAAATAGGCTGACTCATTCTAATGGGGATAGTATAAGTTTGACTTACAATGCTCAAGGGCGAGTGAGTCAAATAAGAGATTCTACTGGTAACAATGTTGTTTACAGCTATGATGCCACCGGAGAATATTTACTAAAAACTGTGGAACCTACTGGTACGACCGACTATACTTATGACACTAGTAATGTTACCGACAAGAAGCATTCTTTGCTATCGATCACTTCCGACTTAGGATATCAACGCAACTATGAGTATGATAGCCGTGGCCGCCTGAGTAAAGAATATAACAGAAACCCGGCACAATCCCTCACTTATACCTACGACAATCTGGGTGCTGTAACGGTCACTGATGCAACTGGAGCGGCCATCACTCAACTGAGAAATGACAGTGGTACTGCTGGTCAGATCAGAGGTGTGAATAATCAGAATGTGTTATTGGGATATGATGACAGCGGTAACTTGGCTAGCGTGCGAATACCCAATTACAACTCGATCGGTTCAGCAACTTTTGGTAGCGGCGACAGCAACAATACTGCAATAGTTTATGACGATAAAAGTAACCCGATCAAACTCACTAACCCTTTAGGCCAAAATATTAATTTCACCTACAATCCGACTTTTGATGGCTTAGCTAGCTTCGCCGATGCTAAAGGAAATGGGGTAACTTATGGCTATGATAATAAGGGCAATATCAATAAAATTACCTATGCCGATGGCAGCACCGAGCTGTTTAGAGTAGATGCTTTAGGGAACGTTACTAGCTCGGTTAATCGTCGAGGCAAGACGATCAGCTATATCTATAACAAAGATGGTCAAGTCACCCTCAAACAATACGAAGATGGTTCCAAGATTGCTTATGGTTATGATGCTAAAGGTAATTTAACCAGTACAACTGATGCAACTGGCACAATAGCGCTGGAATATGATGCAGCCAATCGATTTACTAAAATTACCTATGCCAATGGCCGATCGCTAGCATACAGTTACAATGCCGATGGCCAACTTATCAAGCTGGTGTCACAAGATGGATACATTGTTAACCATGCCTACGATAATCTGGGTAGGCTAAGGTCTTTAACCGATACTACTGGCCAAAGTATTATCAGCTATGACTACGACACGGTTGGCCGCTTAACAAAAGAAACAAATGGCAACGGCACCACCAGTACTTACACTTATGATTTACGTAATCAGCTCACCAGCATAATTCACAGGAAAGCTGACAACACCATCAATTCTAGCTTTGTTTACACTTATGATGACCTGGGTCAGCGCATTAGCATGACCACCTTAGAAGGCGTGTTTCAGTATGGCTATGACAAAACAGGCCAACTAACTTCTGTGATCACTCCCAGTAATCGCACTATTCAATATCAATATGACGAAGCTGGCAACCGCGCCACAGTCTCGGATAATGGAGTTAGCACTAACTACACCAGCAATAATCTCAATGAATATAATACGGTAGGTAATGATGTTTATACTTACGACAAAGATGGCAACTTAGCCACCAAGACTGCCAATGGCCAAACATCCACTTATACCTATGATGTAGAAAACAGACTAACCAAAGTCGTGAACCCAACAGGTACTTGGGAATACCAATATGATGCCCTCGGCAATCGTGTCGCAACAGTACTCAACGGTCAACGTACCGAATATTTAATCGATCCTGTAGGGTCGAGTGAAATTATTGGCGAGTACAACAGTAGCGGTTTAGTCGCCAACTACAATTATGGTGCCGGGCTGGTGAGCCGAGTCGGCAGCGGAACCAACTACTATGATGCCGATGCTACGGGTTCGATCATTGGTTTGACTGCTACTGATGGTACCTACGTTGATCAATACAGCTACCTACCATTTGGGGAAAGTCTTAACAAAGTTGAAAGCGTTGCCAACCCATTTGAATATGTTGGGGAATTTGGCATTGTTGATGAAGGTAACGGACTCAATTTCGTGCAAGCCAGATTTTACGATTCAGCTCTGGGTAGGTTCACCAGTAATGACCCGCTAGAACTTAGTAGTGGCGACACTAATTTCTATCGTTATGTTGGCAACAATCCAGTAAGTTATATTGATACTACTGGAGAAAAAAGAAGTTTATCGGAATCAGTTAGGAACGGTGCTTCATCTGGGAAGAATGCATATGATAGGGCAAAGGGAATTATCAACGATCCAGTTGGCTCAGCTATAGAAGAGCTGCCTGGTGGAAGCTATATCAATTTCTCGTTAGATATTACTCAATCAATTCTGGATAGTTATTATAAGATACAAAACAAGGCTAATCAAGTGTACAACGAAGGTACTGGCACAAGCGAACGGCCAACTAATCTAAAGCCTTTTAAAATAAAACCCAGAATACCCATTGAAAAAATCAAGATAATTAACGATCTTAATCGACATTCTGCAAGCAATGCAGAAATTTACAATTATAATAATCTTCAAAACATATTGTATCCGCAATCCAGACCAATTCCTTTTCGAGACATAATACGGCAGCAACTAATTCGCAGAAACCGCGAGCTGAGAAAGCATCGACCAATCAATCGTAAACCCGGTTCACCAGGAGGAGGAGGCAAACACCACGGCGACCCGCACGCAACTACTTT
>JAYSRP010000057.1:0-18596 GCA_043721015.1 Synechococcales cyanobacterium
TCGTTTCCTCATACTTGCCCAATTTCCCAAGCGCTGTACTTGTTGGCATCATTGGGCAAGCAATCGTCAACTCGCTTGGCTTTCATCCCGACGCTCACCCTATCGGGTAGAGCGCGGGACTTCCCGCCTGCCAAGTTAAAATCTCTATCTGCCCTGAAATCACTTTATCAAACCAGGGAGTGTTATTAGATTTAGACTGTAAATTTTGGCTGTTGGCTACCCATTTCACCATCGGATCGAACAACACCAGTTCCTGCGGCACCTCAGATCCACAGCAAACTGCTGCCCCATAGCTTAAGCATCGCCAAAGATCTAACGCCGCTAAATGTCCCGGCACCACCAACTTTTCCCACAACACCGGCAACGCCAACTCTAGCCCGATCGCACCCACCGGAGCCTCTCCAAATCCCACCTTTTTATCCTCATAGCTGTGAGCACAGTGATCCACCGCGATCGCCCCAATCACCCCGGCCTTTACTCCCGCGACTAAAGCCACCCGATCGGCCTCATTGCCCAAGGGCGGATCCAAACGCCAGCTAGTATCATAGTTATCCAAAATTGCCGTGTTACCCAACAAATGTAGCCAAGTCACACTAGCAGTCACCGGCAGACCCCGCTGCTGCGCCGCCGCCACCAACTCCAGCCCCCGCGCCGTAGATAGCCGCATAATATGCACCGGCACCATCAACTCCGCCACAATTTCTAAAATTGCACCGAGCGCCGCAGTCTCACTACATACCGGGTTTCCGACTAAACCCAACCGCAGAGCCGCAGAACCCATGCGGGCAACACCGCCCCCGGCTAGCTTGCGATCGAGCGGCCACAGCATAATTGGTTTTTGATAGGGTTGCAAATACTCCAACAACCGCCGCACCAACTGTAAATTATTGATCGGTCCGCCGTCAGCAAACCCCACAATGCCACTGCCTGCCAAATCTTGTAGAGCGCTCATGCTCTCGCCCTGCGCTCCATGAGTCAGCGCACCCCAAACGTCTAAAGCCGGAGCGTAGGCCAACTGCGTCTTGGCCGCTTGATATAACTGCTGAATCTTAGCGACAACCGCCGAGTTATCGATCGCCGGTGACGTATCTGGCAAAATATTCAGATGCACAAAGCCCCCTGCTACCGCTGCCGATAGCAAAGAGAACATTGTCTCCTCGGCCTCTCGCCCTGGCTCACCACTATGACTATATAAATCTACTAAGCCAGGAGCCAAGATTTTATGGTGGCCATCTTGCTCTGTCGCCTCCGCCGGACAATCTTGCAGATCATCGCGGAGTTCGGTGAGTATTCCATTAGTAACTAGAGCATCAGTCACTTGATCGATCCCATTGACCGGATCTAGATAGCGAACTTGGCGAAAGAGAATCTGATTCATAAATATTTAATTTATAACTACAAGGCACCCGCAGCGGTTTTATCTAAAATCCCCCCAGACAAATGGCTGGTAAGGTTTAGCGCTTGAATCAGTGGCAATTCTTTAATGCCATTGGGATAACTCACCACCGTCACCGCACCATTGCCCTGCTTTACTTTCCAGAAATCAGTCATCTGTAGCCCCATAAGCTGACAGAGCAACACCTTATTAGTGGCATCATGAGCAACTACAATCCCAGTTTGATCTACGTCACCCACTTTATTCAAGATATCTTGCCAAGCCTGACCAGCCCGATCCCATACATCTTGCAGGTTTTCGCCTTCGGGCATTTGTACGGTTTCTGGCTTAGTCCGCCAGTCCACCAACTCCTGAGCGTAGTCCGCCGCGATTTCGGCTTCTAGTTTGCCTTCCCACAAACCATGACTAATCTCTTGCAGGTTTTGATTAATTTGTAATGTCACCCCCGGATGAGCTTCTAAAATAACCTGAGCAGTTTCTTTGGGGCGCAGTAAGTGACTAGTAAAAGCAAAATCGATCGGCACTTCTTTTAAAAACTCTCGAGCATGAGCAGCCTGCGCTCGACCATGATCGTTCAAAGGCACGTCGATTTGCCCCTGAAACCGACCTGCCCGATTCCAATCAGTTTCACCATGACGCACAATTAAAAACCTCGGGCCTTTGGGTGCCCCTTTTACTTCTGGCAAAGGTTTACCCATGTGGGAAACCTGGTTCAAAGACTCTATTTGCACCTGACCTGTTGGTGAGTCTGTCGTTCGTGAAGCGTCTCCGCTAGGAGAACCATCGGCAAAATTCAACACCGACACCGCACAGTTAGACTGCTGAATAGATTGATAATAATGCTGAGGTATCCCGGTTGCAGTGCTAATCAGAGCACGGTTAATGCCGTTGTGAGCCACAATCAAAATAGTCTGGCCATCATGCTTAGATAAAATATCTTGCCAAAACTCTTGGGCTTGGGCATAAAGAGCCGGAATTGGGCGATGCTCTTGACCATTCACTGTGAACACCAGCTCGTGGGGACGCTCGTGCCAGGTTTGGTATTCTACGGGGAACTTGGCCGCTACTTCGGTGAACAGCATTTTTTCCCAGGGCGGCAGGTCTACTTCTTGTAATCGATCGTCAGTAATGGGTGCAGGTGCCCCAGCCACCTGAGATACTACCGTTTGAGCTGTGAAATAAGCGCGCTGTAAGGGGCTACAGTAAACCGCTGCCAGCTTGATTCCATCGAGGGCTTTACCAGTGATAATCGCATCAGCGATGCCTTTTTCGGTGAGAGCAGATTCATTGCAACGCCCTTGAACGCGGCCTTGACTGTTATAGCTGCTCTGTCCGTGACGCAGAATGATGACGCGAGTAGCCAAGGTATTGTCCTCCAATGTGATCTTTAGAAACCGATTAGTAACTAATAATATTTAGTACCAGTGCAATTTTAGCGGCTGATGGCCTTTTTGCTCGATCGATTTTGCTGATCCCTACCAAATCATAAAAATATAGTATACAAGTTCGCATTAATCTCTAAGATTTTGGCATAGAATACTGGCAGAAATAGATTCTTGATCGCTCAATACTAAGCCAGAGGAATTATGATTCGGAAGTTTTTCGGGGTGCTGCTGTTTAGTCCAGTGTTTTTGGGTATGTTTGCGGTAGCGACGATCGCCCAAGCGGCAACACCAAAGTTACCAGCAGCTCAATGCGTGCGATCGATCCCCCAACCGATTGTCAAAAAATCTGTTTTTCCCAATGCTAACTTTACCCTCAAGGATATTGATTACGTGGGGGTAGTTGTACCGTTAGGTCTAGAGACAGTGCAGCTTAGCAATGGTGATAAGGTGGTCATTACCAATAGCGGCTGCGAAAATTTCACCCTCAGCTTTCAATTTGAGACCAGCCGCTTCACCGGCCAAGTACAAGATACTAAATACTGGTTTGCTCGATCTGTGGAGCTGATGAAACAACTGGAGCCAGGATTAGAGACTTCGATCAACCTGAAGCAAGGAATCAGCCTGCTAGATAAATATACTAGGGCTACGACTAATCCGACGATCGGTCATGAAATTGACTATGGCGATCAAGAGATCCGATCGATCGTGCAATTAGCCGATGTCAAACAACTTGGTAATCAGAGCTTTACGGTAAAAGTGATTTTTTCGATCGGTCCACTTTGATTGTCTTAACTTTGATTAATATGATTAGGTGATGGACTGTGATTCGTCACAAGAAAAATCATAGTCCATCAATCAATCCGACAAATCATAGTTTAGACTAGGCATCTATTACTATCCGACCTTCAGGGAAGGATATGCAAGTCAGAATAAATCCCTCTTCTTGCTCACTTTCTTCTAAGGCTTCCGGGTCAAAATCGCCCATGCGCACCTTGCCCTCAAGCTTGCGCTTTTTGCAGGTGCCACAGTTACCCGATCGACAGTTACTACGGATCTTCACCCCCTGGGATTCAGCTACTTCTAGCACCGATTCTTCGCCGTCACAGGCCACGTTCTGACCAGATTTAGCAAAGAAAATGTTATGACCAATGGTTTCGATCGGGTCTATTATCGGTGCCGCCGGAGACGGTATCTGAACCGGGGCGGCAAATGCTCCAGATGTTTCTGGAGCCTCTATTTCTCGATTCAGCAAACCACGTAGACCCCCACCAGACACCACAGGTGTAGTAAAAGATTCGATTGGGGCTGGTGGCATAGTTGATTTGGGCGTTAACGATTTGGCGGACTTGGCACCGCCAAAACTTTCTTCATGGTAGTTCTCTGCCGGAAAATTGAGTTCTTCTAGGAGTTTTTTGGTGCCTGCCATAAATAGTTCAGGACCACAGACAAATGCTACTCGCTCCATAAAATCGGGGACGATCGATTGCAACATGTTGGCTGTTATCCGCCCAGTTAATCCCAACCAGCTCTGACCGAAGTTATTTTGGGTGACTGTTACCAATAGCTGGAATTTTTTGTGGCGCGCCGACATCATCATCAATTCTTGCTGATAAATAATATCGGCAGGAGTACGAGCGCTGTGTAAAAACATCACATCACAGTCGGCCATGGTGTCACAAAGCCAGCGAGACATCCCTATCATGGGCGTAATTCCACTGCCCGCCGAAATAAATAGCAGCTTCTGGCTCGGATACTGGAAACAAGTGAACTTGCCCATTGGACCACTGATTTTTACTTCGCTGCCTACTTTAGTATTGTCGTGTAGCCAGTTAGAAACCAATCCAGCCGGTAGATCTGGAGTAGCAGCAGGCACCCGCTTAACGGTAATTTCTAGGCTGTGAGGCCGAGAAGGAGTAGAAGAAATTGAATAAGATCGCAGTACCTCTTCGCCGTTAATTTCTAAATCAAGGGTAAGAAATTGACCGGGCTTATAACTAAATAACAAACCTGGCTCAGCTACAAATCGAAAAGTTTTGACATCGTGGGTTTCGTCAATAATTTCGGCACAGCGCACCTTTAGATCGCCCTTTTGCCAGCGAGTAAATTGGCTGGGGTCGATCGCTGACACCGGCATATATTGCTCTGGAGTCAGCGGTTTGGCAGCTTCTGGCAGATAAACCACCGTAGAGGCATCAGGATCACCAATTTGGATGACCGCCAATGTATAGTGACCAATAGTTAACAGACTACCAACTGCTAGCTCACATGTTTGTTTGGCAAAGACCGCCTTTTCATCCAGCCAAGAACCACCCGCACTGCCAGGATCGGTAAAATAGTAAGCGCAGTTATGATAAGATACCTCACCATGTAAACGGCTAACTTCGGGGCTATCTAAAACCAAAGAAGAATTGGGAGAACGGCCAATCTGACAAACTTGGCCGGGCATATTTTCGGGTTCGAGCAATAGCTCACGAGAGCTATTTTTGTAAGAATCGAACAGGCGAAAGTGGATCATGATGTAGTTTGCAAGCGTTGGCTAATAGATACCAGCAGGGCACGGGCAATTTGTGGCTCTCGATCGAGCAATTCATCAAAGCTCTCGGCAGCAATTACCAAAGCGGGAACTCTGGGGCTACTCGCCACCACTGTTTCGGGGTAAGTCGTCTTAGCTAAAATACCCATTTCACCAACGATCTGCCCAGCCGAAACAGTTTGACTCATCGTTTGACCCATTGCTTGAGCTGCGCCAGAAATGAGCATGAGGAGGTTAGTAGCTGGTTTACCCTTCTCACACAAATAGTCTCCTTGTTTATATATCAATAGTTTACTACTGCGGGCAATCAATAGCAGATTTTGTTGATTCAATGGCCGGAAAAATGGGCTAGAGCGTAACCATAGCAACTTCTCTAGAGTGGTGAGATGCTGCTCATTCGTCTGCACCTCGGCCAGAGAATAAGATACCTGAATAAATATTTCTTCACTGGAGCAGAAATAAATCTTGGTGCCATTATCGACTTGCTGTTTGCCATTGCGCAGGCGAACATTAGACAGACGCAAGCCATAGTTGCTCTCTAAGTCTTGGATGACTGCTCCACTCTCATCTACTTGCAAAATTGCATGATAGCGAGAAATTTGCTCATTTAAAATCACTAAATCATTATCTGATGAGCGACCAATGCGGATAGTAGGCTGCTGATAGACAAGCTGCTGTAAATCACCATTTACATTGAGGGTCAACTTGATGGTGGGGATCGCCTGTCTAATGAATGGTCTTTGCAGCACTCGATCGACTACTTCTTGTAATAGTGGCTCACCACATCCATCTGCTCGATCGAGGATGTGCTGAGGTAGATTTGGCTGCACCTGGCTGAGCGCATGAAAGCTAGCTGCCTGAGTAAGCGGATCTACTTCTTGCAACAAATCTTGCAGAGTTTCGGTGAGGCTAATTTCAGGGATAGCTTTACTGCCTAAGCGAGTAATCTGCGCCATCTTGTCTTCTATTACGGTCATGTGCAGACCACCAACAACCGTCAGATCCTGAGAACCCGTCGCTGTAGTTGGCGATTTGGATAGCAAAATTTGCTTGATTTGTAGAGAGAGCCGAGGCTTATTTATTCCGAGTATCTTCTTCACGGCTTGATGGGCTAACAAACCAGTGGTACGAGCAATTTCTGGGGCAGAAGCATCGTCAGCTAACAACTCTAAAATATTTAGCAACTGGTTGACAATCGATTTTTGTCGATCGGCCACAATTGATAATAAGAGCTGATAGACCTGAGCCTCTGGGTTGACCGGTAAATTGGTCAGCGCATTTTGCTGCATTTTGCCCTGTTGCAACTTGCCCAGCAAGATGGCGCTGGTACTCAGTAAAGCGCTATCTGGGTGAAACAAGGCCAATAACACCTGCTCTTGTTCTGCGGTGGTAATGCGATACTGCGCTCGCAGAGCGTCGATTTGGCTTTGTTTTTGTTTGAGAGCATCTTCGATCGACACTTGGCTGATAATTAAATCCATTAACAGCGATTCCATGCCCTGCTGATAACTGCTCAATCGCAACTGTTCTTCTCTGCCTCTTTGCACACTGGGGTCTAGCAAGCTAGGATTCTCAACCCCGACGCTTTGTAAAATGCTGTAGTGCTCTTCTTGGGTAATTTGTAGCTCTTCGCGCACGTCTTGGAGCATTTCTAAGCTGTTGGCAGATTGGGTTTTGCCATCGGCCAAGGCTTCTTCTAATACTCCTTGATAAACTTTGAGGCGCGACTGTCGATCGAACCCAGGTAAGACTTTAGCCAACACATAAACTTCGTCAGGCTTTAGTTCGTCGGTGCCCCGCTGTAAAAACTGCGAGGTGTCGATGCCCAGCTTTTTCAACTGGCGACGTAGAGTATTCGATAAACTTTCTCTTTCATACTGATCAGCACTTCGACCAAAAGTTTGAGCAAACCAAAAGCCGCTGGCAATAATAATAACTCCCGTGAACACTCGCTCAGCCCAAGTTGGCAAGATGGCCAAGTTGGGGCGACTCCCAAACATCCAAAAAACATTCCAAGACACGAAGGTGCAAACAGTAAATATTTGGTGCAAAACCTGGGTGTTGGAGAGTTCTTTACCAGTGCTACTGAGATATTTGCGGTAAAGTGATTCTCCGATGCGGCCAAGCCCATAAGCTCCCCCAGCAAAAGCCGCTAAAGACAAAGGCGTAGCAATTAGCTTTGGGATCGGGATTGCTTTACCACCAATAAACATCCCAGGATTTAAAATGGTAGCTAGCTGACTTTCTTCATGAGTCCAAGCCCCAGAGTAGTAGTATTCCCAGTTGCCAGAATAGATCAGATAGTAGTAATAGAATCCAATTACTAAACCTAAATAACCAAAATACAGCAGCTTGCGATCGGGCTTTTCGATTTGATCCCAATAAGACCGCTCCGAATCAATATCAATGCAGGGGTTCTGACAAGCTACACAAGCACTTTTTTCTTGACCAGTGGCTTTATCTACTTCTCGGCACATCGATTGAGTAATGGTAGATTTGTCACCCAAATGGGACTGACTATCTAATAAGCCGCGCGGACCGGTATAAACCATTTGCACAGGTGCCATCGGACAAAAATATTGGCACCAGCTTTTACCAGCAAATAAATACCCAACTAAAATAGCTGACAGAATAGTGAAAATCAAAAATCCGGCTAGGGTTAATCGATCAGAGTTCACAAATAGAATGCGAATATTGAGTCCCAAAAAGAAAAAGGCAAACTGCAAATACAAATGGTTTTTACCCAGCCAGGAATCTTTTTCTACTTTGAATAGCTCGTAACGAGTTTTGCCACTTTCTGAAACTATCTTTTTTTTGCGCTGAATACCCAAAGCGCGCGGAATTTGGGAGAAGAATGACAAAGGACAAATTCTGCGCCACACCTCATGACCGGTGATAAAAATCAAGATTAACCCCAATGGCACAATCATCGCCCAAAAGATCCTGGCGGTCATGCTATAAGGAATTTCTGGTAAACAGGCTCCTTGGACTTGGATACAGGCATCATCTGGGTTCATCCGAAAAGGACTACTCAGATTACTAGCAGCGGTAAAAATAGGCGTGATTGGATCGTAGAAAAGTGAAACGATCATTACCGTCCAGGCAACGGCTAGCAGCCATTTAATCTGGTGCATCCTACTTTCAGACAAGCGATTCAACATGGCAGCAGCAAAATCCGGGGTATTATATTAAATATAAATGGGTTGACAATCAAGATTATGAGCACAATTTAGGGTATCCGAATATCGAAAAGTGCCAAGTTATAGATTAACAGTGTTTACTTTCTATAACAAAAAGCCTTCAGCAGCAGTGATCGGCATAGCCAAGTTCTGAAAAGCCAGATCAGCAGCAGCTTCTTGAGCGGCAATATCTGCTGAATCCTGCTGAAAGTATTGGACTTCTTCAGTCATCTTTCCATACACCTTCATAGTAACAGCAGGCTTGTCACCCAACACTTTAATAGAATGAATAGCCTGAGGTAAAAAGCTAATCACGTCTCCAGCGTTGAGGATACATTCTCCGACCTGTTCTACCTGGCTGCTGCCGGGACTAACTCTGCGCCAAAAAGTATTGTGCTCTTGACCACTGATCACAGCAACCACGCCCCAGGTGCCATGATTGTGAATGGGGGATGGCAAACCTGGTGCCCAGGCAGAATTTTGCAATGTCCAAGGGAAGAATGGCTCATCATACAATTTAGTCAAAGACCACCCAGTCTGAGGATTGGGTGGACTAATGGCGTTTTGTAGCCAATAAGAACTAGTTAGTAACTGTCGCACTAACCCTCGCACCATAGCTAAGCGCACTCGATCGTTGGGTTCTTTCTGGAATACTCTTTCCAAGTCCGAAAGAAAATGATACAGACGATAGTAGTCGCCAGACGGTAGGATCTCCGCAACTCGATCGCAGGCTTCTGGTTCACCTATTTCATTAATTAGCCAATCAAGCACTGCCATTGCTTTTAAACTTGTATGTTTACTCGGGGTATCATTTGCGGATTAAACATGATAATAGCAGTTTTGTCAAGGTTCTTTTAAGAAATGTGAAAATCAATTCACCATCCAAATTCAGTCCAGCAAATATTCCATATTTACTTAATCTATTGCCAGAAAGAATGCTCTGTAATAAAAAGTCGATATTTTTAATGCCTACAAACCTTACAAAGGTATTGTCAACCAGAGGCCAGAATGGTAGCATTACTTATAAGATTATTTCAGTAGTCTATCATGTTTCAACATCTTACCGGGTTTTATCGCTCGAAATAAGTTGGAGCATTCCTAACTGAAACTTAAAGATTTAAATATTTCATCTCCACAGTTTTACTGTAAAAAGTGTGACTAGGGGTGATGCAAATATCTGAACTCTAATCGAATTTTGACACTTACATAACATCTTTGAGGATACAATGCAAAATTTAACAGGAACCGCTGGTGCTGATCGGTTTGTAATTAGACAAGCCGGTAGCACAATTACTGGTTTTGACTATGCTGGAGGCGATCGAATCGTTATTGATCTAGAACCCGGCAGTACCAGCGCTGGTATCGGAGGAGCCGATGCACTAGATGCAGCTCGGGCAACCAGTTCTGAAACCCTCACCAACTTCGATTTAATCAATCCTCTTCGCTTAGCAGGCTACTCGGGACCACTAACTGCTACTGCCACTGGTGTGGAGGTGCGTATTCCCGATGCCGATGGCATTGGCACACAAGTTTTTGTTACCATCAACACCGCCGATCTTGCTACCGCAACCACGCTAGTTACCACCTTGCTGGGTTCTACGACTGCTACTACAGTAAATTCCGCAGCCGGTACCGCTGGCGCTGCGCCAGGTTCATCAGCATTTGAAGTGCGCTCTAGAGGTAATACGGTTGTCGATTGGAACGACGTTACCGTTGATGCTGCCAGAATAGCAGGTGTGCCACCAGCAGCTTCCACTCGTTATTTTGCTTTAGTACATGCGGCGATCAATGATGCTGTACAGGGCATTACACCAGTAGCCGGTCGCCAGAGCTACCTCCAGTCTCAGGGTCTTACCCTAGCGGCTGCTCCCGTTGGTGCTGCTGCCGATGTGGCCGCTGCTGCCGCTGCTAGTGCAGTTTTAACCAATCTATTTACCGACACCGCTAACCCAGTATCGCGCAATACCCCTAATGGTGCTGGTACTCCTAACGTAGCCGCTCTTTACCCCGGTATTTTTAATGCAGCTTTAAATTCAGCTATTGCCCAAAGCCGTGAAGCTGGAGCAACTCAGGCATCGATCGATGCTGGCCTTGCTTATGGCAATAGAGTGGCTGCTGCAATATCTTCTTACCGCCGTACTGATGGTTACTTGCGCAATGCCACCGGTGCAACGATCGATCCAGCTTCGTTTAATGCTATTTACAAAGACGGCATCGAAAATTTGGGTGTGGATGAAGCTGGTGGCGAAAACAACGGAACTGTCGGTAGACTTTCTAACGGCACCAGCTTAGTTGGCACCGGGGCACCAATCAGTACTCTTAAATTAGACGGAACAGTTGGCCGACCTAGTGTTGGAGCTACCACTCCTGGTGCATGGCGCAGAGGTGAAGATACCTTGTTAGCTACTGGTACTGGTGAGTTTAGCGGATTAGCTTCACCAGAAGTAGCTGATGTCAACCAAACTTGGTTTTTACCCAAAACTAGTTTCTTTAACGACTCAATTGGCTCACCACCAGGTTTAGACAGTGCTCGTTATATTGATAGCGTCCGTGAAGTTAGAGCTGAAGGCAGTCTGTTGGATCTGCCTGGAGTCGGCAGCGTTTCGTTGGCCAATCGCACTACTACAGTTAATGGTGTTACTTCAATTGTTGGCATCAATGCAGCAGCTAACGTATTAGGCGTTGTGACTGGTGATGCCAATCCTGCTGATACAGCATTCCCCAATGCAGTCGGTGGTGACATCCCTGGCAATTTACCGAGTACTCAGCCAGATGGAGTCGGTGCTACTAGTGCCGATCGCACAGTTATTGCTCACGTTTGGGCTAATGCGGAAGGTTCTTATGGCCCTAACTATGCCTATCAAAAAATTGCTCAACAGTTGGCAATTAATAACAACGACAATTTGGCAACCAGTGCCTATCGCTTTGCCGCTTTAGACTTAGCTTTAGCCGACGGATTTGCTAACCTCTGGGATACTAAATGGGACGAAGATTACTTCTGGCGGCCTGTCTCCTCGGTTCGTAATGCTGATCAGCTAGCTGGTACGGCTAGCTTAGATGACAACAACTGGACACCTCGTGAAGGCACTCCTCAGCACCCTTGTCACCCATCTGGTACATCGGCAACTGCGGGTATTGCTACTACTTTGCTAGCTAGTTTTTATGGTGAAAACCCAGTAGGTGGCTTTACAGTTAGCGCTGACGTAAATGGTAGCAGTGCTCGTCTAAACAGTGCCCTGATTAGTTCTGGTAATACTGTTTCTGCCACTGATTTACGTGGTGCTGTTAATGGTGTAGCTCTAGAAGAAGTTAGTCGCAATTACACTAGCTTTAGCCAAGCCCGCGAAGAAACTCGCCTCAGCCGCATTTACGCCGGTGCTCACTTCCGCTTTGCTACCGAACGGGGCGTTCAGTTGGGTACCAATGTTGCAAACTACTTTTTGGCCAACAACCCCTTCTTAGCACCAGCCCCCGGCAGAGCACCTGGTTTGGCCGCAACTGCTCCGGCTTCAGGAGTATTTAGTGCTGCCACTGCTATTGATGCTGTAGCTCAGGCTCGTTGGCTAGCTAGTGGTGCTCGCGACTATGAGTTTGGCTCCATTACGGTCGATAATGCCTCAGGTAGTATTGATGGTCTTACTAGTGATAGTGCTGGTTACTTAGCTCTAGCTCTCAATCGCAAAAATGTGATTTTTAATGGCCGCAGTGATGCCAGTGCTCAAGCAATTTCTGGTAGCAACCTTACCAATAGCGAACGTCAGTCTGCCGGACAGTTATCTAACACCAATCTAATCGGCAATACTATTTTCTATCTTACCGAAAATGGTGTTACGACTCTCTCAAATACAGGTGGTAGTAAATTTGCTAGCGCCAGTGCTGGTGGCCTAAACCAACTTACTTTCAAAGATAGTGCCAATCAAGATGTGCGCTTTGAAGTAGGTGCTGCTTTACCAGCTTTCCGTACAAATGGTGCACCAGGTGGCGCAGCTACCAATGTGACGATCAATATTGCTCGGGCAGCAGCATTCGATAATAGTGTTGGTATATACGCCGTTGATGATGCTGAAGGCTGTTTTGATATCACTGGAGCTAATGGTACTGGCGCGCCTGATGGCATCGTAGATCTCCGAGTTGGTCAAGCAGGCTATTTGGCAGAAGCACTTCGTCGTGCCGCTCTCAACCCAGCCATTACCCAAGTAGCAGTTAATGGAACCAGTACTTCTAGTACAATTAGCCTAGCTGCTGGTCAATCTTTTGGCTTGTTGTTGGTTTCTAATGGCACTCTGGCTGCTGCTAGTGCTGCTGGTAGTACACTCAATGTCTTCTCTTCTTATGCTGGGGCAAATAGTGATGGTATAAATCACATTGTGCGTTTGGGTAACGGCACTACTGAAGTGTTCGGCTTTGAAGATCAGCTTGGTGGCGGCGATCGAGATTTCAATGACTTGATTGTAAACGTCACCAAAGTTTAATAGTCAACATTAGGCTCTGCCTGATTAATAAATCAAAACCCACAGAACATTCTGTGGGTTTTTTAATTGAAATATATCGCTGTTTAGCTTGCTTGCGCGTGCAAACCGCATTCTTTTTGAGTGGCTTCTTCCCACCACCAACGACCTTCTCGCTCGTGTTGGTTTGGGAGAGTCGATCGAGTGCAAGGCTCACAGCCAATACTCACAAAACCCCGCTCATGCAAAGAGTTATAGGGCACTTCAAAAGCCCGAATGTAAGCCCAGACTTCGGCAGAACTCCAAGCGGCCAAAGGATTAAATTTAATCAGGGGATGCTCGGCAGTACCAAAAAATCCATCAACTTGTACCACTGGCACTTCAGAGCGAGTAGAAGGACTTTGATCTTTGCGCTGACCCGTAATCCAAGCATCTAAAGTCCCCAAATGGCGACGGAGCGGAGCTACTTTGCGCACGCCACAGCATTCTTGGTGGCCATCTTCATAGAAGCTAAATAATCCCTTGGCTTTAACTAAAGCTTCCACCGGAGCAGGCTCAGGGTAAATTACATCGATCGAAATGCCGTAGTGTTTGCGCACTGTATCAATAAATTGGTAGGTCTCAGAGTGCAGGCGACCGGTATCGAGACTAAAGACCTTGACATTTTTGTTGATTTTATAGGCCATATCAATCAGCACCACATCTTCAGCGCCACTAAAAGAAATGGCAATGTTATCGTACTGACTGAGAGCCGCCGTCAAAATTTTGCGGGGCTTGGCGGTGGCTAGCTCTTCGTTAAGGCTGGGGATATTGATCGCGGTGGGCATGATTTGGTTCTTGGTTGCTTTTCAGTTCAAATTTTATCATCACCGCCGATTCCTGAAAGACTCCAGCCACAAGTATTTGGCCAGAATGTTAGAATTGGGCGACTTCTTTTCTCTGCCTTATGCACCGCACTGCGACTATTTCTAGTGAATCGGCCTCAATAGAAAACACGATTTTTGTGGAGCAAACCCCAGCCCCGATCGTGATTATCACTTCCGCAGATACCGATTTGCAAGCCCTGGCGCAGGTCTGGGCACAAATGCCCATGGGATTTCCGGAAGTGCGAGCATTAAATATCTTGGCAGTGCAGCAGCAAGTAGTGATTGACACCTACGCCGAAGAAGTCTTGGCTCAGGCCAAAGTAATTGTGGTTCGGCTGTTGGGTGGCGTGGGTTATTGGTCATATGGTCTGGAGGTAGTAAGGGATTTAGCAGAGAGTAATGGCATTGCCTTAATTTTGATTCCAGGCGATGACCAGCCCGACTTGTCTTTGTTAAGCCGATCGACCGTGCCCTTAGAGGAAGTCAACCAATTTTGGCGCTACTGGATTGCTGGCGGCAGCGAAAATCTGCGTCAGTCTTTATATTTTGTGGCACAGCGCTATCTGAAAACAGACTGTGCTTATTTGCCGCCCGCAGTGGTGCCCAAAGTCGGGATTGCACCCGTAAGGCAACATAACCAACTAAATCAGCGACAGGTAGCGATTTTGTTTTATCGCGCTCATTATTTGGTGGGCAACATGGCAGCGGTGAATGCTTTATGTGAGGCATTGATTGATCGAAATCTCACCCCCTTACCCATCTTCGTTTCCTCGCTCCGCGATCCAGAAGTCCAAGCGGCTTTATTAGACTATTGCCAGTCCAAAGTTGACGTAATCCTCAATACCACTAGCTTCTCGTTAATTGCCCCCGCCCCCTTATATCCGGCAGTTCAAAAAGAACTAGATACCAATGAACTCTGGGCAAAATTAGACCTACCGATTTTACAGGTAATCACTAGTGGCGGCAGTGTCACAGACTGGCAAGAATCTTTAATGGGTCTATCCCCCAGCGATAATGCCATGAACATTGCGCTCCCCGAAGTAGATGGCCGGATTATTAGTCGGGCAGTATCTTTCAAAGCCCTGCAAGCTCGGCATCCGGTCTTGCAAACTGACGTGCTGGGCTATCAGCCACTGGCCGATCGCATTCAATTTGTCGCTGACTTAGCCACTAACTGGGTCAAACTTCGGCAAACTCCACCAGCAGAGCAAAAGATCGCCCTGATCTTAGCCAACTACCCCAACCGCGACGGTCGCCTAGCGAATGGCGTGGGCTTAGATACTCCCCAGAGCTGTGTTGAGATTTTGAAGGCGTTGCAACTAGCAAGATATATTACCACCGATTTACCTGGAGACGGCGATGAACTGATTCGGTGGTTAACCAAGGGAGTGACGAATGATCCTGAAGGTCGATCGATTCGGCCAGTCTTCCAACAACTAGAGTTATCAAAATATTTAGAGTTTTTCCAAGGTTTACCAATAGCAGTGCGATCGGCCATGAATCAACGCTGGGGCGAGGCCAATAGTGATCTGCCCGTACCCGGCATTCAACTCGGCAATATTTTTATTGGAGTCCAGCCTGCACGCGGCTATGACCGAGACCCCAATTTAAATTATCACGCCCCAGATTTAGAGCCAACTCATGACTACTTGGCTTTCTATGAATGGATCAGAAATAGCTTTGGTGCCCAGGCGATCGTCCATGTGGGCAAACATGGCAACCTAGAATGGCTTCCGGGCAAAAGCGTTGCTCTCTCAGCCCAGTGCTACCCAGAAATTGCCTTGGGAGCAATGCCGCATTTTTATCCATTTATAGTTAACGATCCTGGTGAAGGCTCTCAGGCTAAGCGTCGTTCTCAGGCAGTTATCTTGGATCACCTTACCCCACCAATGACTAGAGCAGAACTATATGGAGATCTGCAAAACCTCGAAAATTTGGTGGATGAATACTACGAGGCCATGAGCCTCAACCCAAGCCGGATGATTGGGTTACAGCAAAAAATTGTAGAGCTATTGGCAAATAGTAATCTTAGAAAAGATTTTGGCATTACCGCCAACGAACTACAGCAGCGTTTCGGTGATACTGTGTTAAATCATTTAGATCGATCGCTCTGTGAACTCAAAGAAGCGCAGATCCGTGACGGTTTACATATTTTAGGTTGCTGTCCTGACGGTGATCAGTTAAGAGATCTAATTATCTCGATCGCTCGTCATCCTCAAGCTGGCAGATTAGGATTGACTAAGGCGATCGCCCTAGATAACCACTATGATTTTGATCCACTAACTGCCGATCCCGCTCAGTCTCTGGATGGAGAAAAAAGGACAGTGGGACAGGCGATCGCCGAGATTGAATTTCAAGCCACCCAGCTAATCCAAGAATTGTTGGAAACAAATAGTAAGTTGAGTTCTCAGAATATCAATGAAAACCAGGAGGGCATCAATTTAACGCGGGACACAATAAAAGACCCTCACCCCAGCCCTCTCCCAAAGCGGGAGAGGGAGCAAGAGACTTCGCTTCGCGCTCCGGCTCCCCTTCTCCCGCCTTGGGAGAAGGGGTTGGGGGATGAGGGTCTTTCAATGCTATCTTTGAGGTCTTTGTCCCGCTTTGAGTTGATACCGAACCAGGAGTCCCCAGGTAAAGGAGCAGCTACTCAAGTAGAACTTGAGTGGATCAATCGATTCCTGATCCCTAGCCTCCATCAAACCACCCAAGAAATCACTAATTTAATCCATGGATTAGCTGGCGGTTATACCCCCGCTGGCCCTTCTGGCGCACCTACCCGTGGCCGCCCGGAAGTGTTACCAACTGGCCGCAACTTTTATTCTGTCGATATTCGCGCCGTCCCTACCGAAAGTGCCTGGGATGTGGGACGCAGAGCTGCCGAAACTTTAATAGAACGCTACACCCAAGAAAACGGCGAATACCCTAAAACTCTGGGACTCTCGATTTGGGGCACAGCTACCATGCGCACTGGTGGCGATGATTTAGCAGAAGCACTAGCTTTACTAGGAGTTCGACCACTATGGGATGGAGCCTCTCGGCGAGTCGTAGATTTCGAGATTTTGCCCTTAGCAATCTTAGGCAGACCGCGAGTTGATGTCACCCTCAGAGTTTCGGGCTTTTTTCGGGATGCTTTCCCTAATTTAATTGAATTGTTCGATCGAGCAGTAGTCGCGGTAGCCTCATTAGATGAACCAGCCGACATGAATCCCCTCGCCGATCAAGTTCAACAAGAAACCCAAGCAGGACTAGCCGCTGGCCTCGAAATTTCGGCAGCACTGGATCGGGCTAGCTACCGAGTGTTTGGTTCTAAACCCGGAGCCTATGGCGCTGGCTTACAGGGTTTGATTGATAACCAAAATTGGGAAAGCGACAAGGATTTAGCTACTGCCTATATTAACTGGAGTAGCTACGCCTATCGGGGAGCCGGAGTGGGCACAGCCGCTCCAGAAGCTTTTCAGCAGCGCTTAGCCGGGATGCAGATTGTTTTGCAAAACCAAGATAACCGCGAACATGATTTGCTAGATTCTGACGACTACTACCAATTCCAAGGCGGTCTAACGGCAGCAATCAAAACTATTAGCGGCAACGTCCCGACGGTCTACTGCGGAGATAATTCCACTATGGCACAGCCTAAGGTGCGCACCTTAAATGAAGAAATTGCTAAGGTCTATCGATCGAGAGTAGTTAACCCCAAATGGATCGATGGCGCAATGCGCCACGGCTACAAGGGCGCAGCCGAAATGGCCGCCACCATGGACTTTTTGTTTGCCTATGATGCCACCACAAACTGTGTGGCTGACCATATGTATGAGGGAGTCGCCGAGGCGTATTTACTAGATCCAAAGATACAAGAATTCATGGAGCGCTGCAATCCTTGGGCAGCTAGAGATATAGCCGATCGACTGTTAGAAGCCAATCAGCGAGGCATGTGGCCGGGTGCTGAGAGTAAAATGCTCGATCGACTACAGGAAATCTCCCTGACCATGGAAGCAGAAGTGGAAAGCACGTTGATCAATGAATCAGAGTAAATTTATTTTCTTGACAGAAAAATTCACTATTTACGAATTGAAGGTAACTTTATATTGCTTCTCTAAATTGACAGGTTCCACGCCTATTCACCAATTGATTCAAAGTTGATTTGGTGAGACTGAAGAATAGCAAAAGTTGTAAATAGCTACTATATTTGGAGCATGGGGTTTAGGCTGTGGGTCTCAAATAATTTGAGAGATTGGAGAGCAAACAATGATGGCGATCAATGCTAATAGAACCGATTATACCGATAGCTTCTCGTTGGCGAATTACAGACAAAAAAGACAGTCTAATTAAGGATTCTTTGACCAATCCACTCAAAATAAAGTCGTTATCCTCTGCTCTAATTATTTCATCAAAATCAGGAATATAATGCTGAAACTGTGTGCTGATGCCACAAACCAGCAGATCGCCATACTTAGGAAGATCCTTCAAAATCAAGGCCGGACGTTTTTTTTGTTGTCTGTCAGCCTGAGCTACTATAGTTAATATTATGTTACTTTCTTTCATAATTAGGGTTGAATTCCTTTATTTGAGATAGTTCATAATCTGGTTCATCATCACCATAGGCTCTGCTTAGTCCGTGCAAAGATAGCGCATACCAATCTTCCGACTCTGGATCGCTTGCCATCTCCGATGAGGGATTCATCGTTACGACTAGCGGAGTGCCTTCAGGAAAATTAATCGGTTCAAGAGGCTCAATTTTACCATTTTTAATGATAGCTAAGAGTTGAGTAGGCATGGTTAATTACTCCTG
>JAYSRP010000058.1:0-7138 GCA_043721015.1 Synechococcales cyanobacterium
CTATCTCAATCGTGGTCGTCTAAAGGTTGAAAAGTTGAATGATGCGAAAGGAGCATTATCTGACTTCAACCAATTTATTGTACTCAGACCAGATAATGCAATAGCCTATTACATTCGCAGTAACCTGAAGTATCAAAACCTGAATGATTTATCTGGTGCGCTCACAGATATTGATTACTCCATAAAACTCAACCCTAATTTTGCTGAAAGCTACTACAATCGAGGAGACTTTTTCTATATGACCGGGCGAAGAGCCGAAGCTCTTCGAGACTTTAGTAAAGTACGAGATATTTCCCCAACTGGTGCAAATGGACTAGTTACTACTGGTATCATAGAGATGGAGCAAGGAAAACTGGTTGCATCAATTAATAGCTTCAACCAAGCTATTCAAAATAGTCCGCAGTCTGGGGATGCTTTCAAATACCGTGGTTTAGCGAACCGTCGTCAAGGCAATAACAGTCAAGCCATTCAAGACTGGAGAAATGCTGCTAAGTTTTACAAAGCTAACAACTTTACCAGAGACTACCAAATTGTGCGCGGTTGGCTAAAGGATTTAGGGGTGAACATTTAGACGGATGTGAGAGACAATGCACAACAAGCTTTTCTCAATCCAATGAAAAAGTTGGCTTTGGATTCATTTGCGAAAAAGTTGTATTAACATAATGCATAAATGATTTTTCGGTGCATCTGAGCAAAAAGACCGCTTTGGATGTGAGTTATGCATAGATTCCATGTCCCAATTCCAAGGGTTTTTTCAAAAAAATTCTAGTGGCCAGCCGATTGGCATCGCCGCTCTCAATATCACCTCTGTAATTTAACCTGGTAGCTAATCATGATTCAAAACGAACATCAATACAAAGTCACTCAAGGTGCCATCAAAGATTTTCAACAAGCAATCAACAGATTACTTGAGCAAGCAGATACATTGTCACCTTTACAGATATCAACTGTTCAAAAAAGTTTTCAGGCTCAGATCAATGAACTACAAGCACAGCTTCAAGAATATGATGATCTTAAAGCTGGCAAAATAGAAATTAAAATGGGATCGATCGAAGACCTCCCCAAAGTGCTTATCCAAAAGCGTATCAGCCTAGGTATGACCCAAAAAGAACTAGCAGCCAAACTAGGAATTAAAGAACAAATGGTGCAACGATATGAATCTAATGGCTATGAATCCATCAGCTACAACCGACTTACTGACGTTTGGAATGCTCTCGAAACATCCATTCCCATGATGACAGTAGGTTAAAGCCTCCAACACTGAAAATATTCTCAAGCAAAACCCCGACTCGTGATCTTCACCTAATAATTAGGCGATCGAATCAGGGTTTTATACAATCCAGAAATCTAAGCTTCGTCTAAAGCATCAATTCCAGGTAAGATTTTGCCGTAGCCGAAATATCCGCCAAAGTATGGGCGATCATCGGGTCACTGCTGCTATCAAAGGTGCGATCGAAGCCTAGGAATGAGGATCAAATAATTTCCACAATTTTTCAATGGTTCCCGGCTAGAGCTGAGAGCAAGGCGATGACGATTTATGGATCTTATTTAGCTTTCGTTCCCTAACTATTTTGATACTCCCTTGGCTTAAGCCACTGACGATCCAATTTACTCAAGCAGAGCTAGTCGTTTAGCCATCCACTATCCACTTGAGAATGCCAAGAATCCTTTCTACAGGAGTAACTGAATATTCATTAGTATCAATGCTTACATCCTTACCTTCCAGCTTGAGAAATTGCCATAACTTGCCGCTGGTAACACAGCCATAGATAGTCGTAATTACCTTCCCAGCATTTTCGTTGAACAATTGTGCCGCAATCATTTCTGCGACACACTGGCCAAGTCCAACATCTAATTCTCCTTTTTTAGCTTCTACCAACATCAGAATAGGAGCTTCAATCACATAGGGAGCGGTAGACCTACTCAGAAGAAAATCACAGAACCCATTTAAACCAAGTTCTTTATCGACATTGAATTCTTCACCAGAAAACAACTGAATTTGTTCACCAGTGAGTCTTTTAACTTCAGTCAAGATGGGACTGACCAGAAGTTCAGATTTAGCTTTCTCAGATTTGGCTCTTTGAGCCAAAGGCAACCACTGACGAAAGATAGTTAGAAATTCAGGTTGGGGATTGACATGAGGCAGTAACTCACAGAAGGAAGAATCAATAAGATTCAACCCAAACTGGTGCTTAACAGTTTCCAAAGTGAAGTTGTTGTAGGCCATGACAAGGGAAGGGAATAAGATCAATGTATGACGTAGACAAGTCAGCACTAACACATATGCCGCTGAGAAGTCCGGCTAAAAGATTGTGGTCGAAAGCAAAATTTTTCTGAGTCTTTACTACCATAACAGATTTCCACACAGCTCTGAGTCAGTTTCTAAACAAGCAAAACCCCGACTCGCTATCTTTACCTATAATTAGGCGATCGAGTCAGGGTCTTACATCAAACAATCCAAAAATCTAAGCTTCGTCTAAAGCTGCAATTCCAGGTAAGATTTTGCCTTCGAGCAATTCTAAAGAAGCACCGCCCCCAGTAGAAATATGGCTCATCTTATCAGCCAAGCCCACCTGTTCTACCGCCGCTACCGAGTCACCACCACCAATAATAGTGATCGCGCCCGTAGCCGAAATATCTGCCAAAGTATGAGCGATCGCCTCAGTACCCGCTGCAAACTTCGGAAACTCAAACACACCCATGGGGCCATTCCAAATTACCGACTTACAATCAGCCAAAGCAGCTTGGAAAGCCTTGATCGAATCAGGACCAATATCTAGACCCATCCAACCATCAGGAATATTGTTGATATCTACAGTTTGAGCATTAGCATCAGGAGAGAAATTATCAGCTACCACTACATCAGTCGGTAAAATAAGCTGCACGCCTTTTTCCTTCGCTTTCGCTTCCAAAGCCCGCGCTAGCTCCAACTTATCTTCTTCTACCAACGATTTACCCACGTTTAAACCACGGGCTTTGTAGAAAGTAAAAATCATGCCGCCACCCAAAAACAGCTTGTCGCATTTGTCTAACAGAGTTTCGATAACACCAATTTTGCTAGAAACCTTCGAGCCACCCACGATCGCCGCCAAAGGTCGCTGAGGAGACTCGATCGCCCCTTGCAGATATTTCAGTTCGCTTTCGATTAAGTAGCCAGCGACCGAAGGCTTCAGGTACTTAGTCACACCTTCAGTAGAAGCATGAGCGCGGTGGGCGGTGCCAAAAGCATCGTTTACATAGAGGTCAGCGATCGAAGCCAATTTCTTGGCAAATTCTGGGTCGTTCTTTTCTTCTTCTGGGTAGAAGCGGACGTTTTCTAATAAAGCAACTTGGCCATTGGTCATAGCACCAACTTTGCTGGCTACTTCATCGCCAATACAGTCATTGCACTTGACTACGGTTTGGCCTAAGAGTTCCGAGAGCCGATCGGAGACAGGAGTTAACCGCAGCTTTTCGTCTACGCCTTTAGGACGACCAAAGTGGCTGCACAGAATCACGATTGCGCCTTTGCCAGTCAAATCTTTGATGGTGGGCAGAGCGGCACGAATACGGGTATCGTCGGTGATCTTGCCGCTGTCGTCTACGGGTACGTTAAAGTCGGCGCGGACTAATACTTTTTTGCCAGTTAGGTCGGCAGCAGAAAGACTGGCTACTGATTTTTTAGTCATAAGATTTTATTTACCTATATTAATTTAGCTAGCTGATTGTTTATGTTCTCTTACCACAGGGATCATAGATCTGCGGCAGTTAAAAAAATATTGTAACCAGAAACCGGCGAAGGAAAAAAGATTTTTTTTGCTTCTGAGGATTAATGAGCTAATTCAAATCTGAAGTGCAGCACATAGGCTTCTCTCGTGGGGAAAAATGAACTCAAGTGCGCTGCCTATGGCAGCTCTCTAACACCAAGTTCTTGCAGCCAGCCTCGAACAGATTGATAGTCTCTAGTTTGATTGGTTACCTTGTAGAGTGGAGCCGCCTTCTGCCAATCTTGAACGGCCAGGGTAAAATTACCTTGGCGACGATAGGCTAGACCTCGATATTTGAAGACATCATCTGATTGAGGTTTCTCCTGGAGTGCCCGGCTGAAGGCCGCGATCGCTAAATCAGTTGACCCCTGCTCCAAAGCGATGATGCCTTCGGCCATCAATCCACCCCAGCTTGTTGAATTTATGGCGCGTGCTTTCCGGAAATCTTGAATAGCTTCAGCTTTGCGGCCTGTCATATAGAAAAAACTACCACGACCATAGTAGGCATCTAAATAATCTGGATTGAGGGCGATTGCCCGGTTATAGTCCGCCAGAGCGCCTTGGAGATCATTCAGCCTTTGATACTTCATAATGCCGCGATTGTTATAGGCAATCGCATTATTTGGCTGGAGGGCGATCGATTTATCTGCATCAGCCAGAGCACCTTGAGGATCATTTAACTTGGTAAATCTCAGAACACTGCGAAGAAGGTAAGCCACTGCTGAATTTGGCTGTAGGGAGATCGCTTTATTGATATCAGCCAAAGCACCTTGAGGATCATTAAGCTTCCCATATTTTAGAACCCCGCGAAAGGCATAAGCTTCTGCTAAATTTGGCTGGAGTGCCAGCACCTTGTTAAAGTCCACCAGAGCACTTTGAGGATCATTAAGCTTCTCATATTTGAGAAGGCCGCGCAGGAAGTAAGCTTCTACAGAGTCTGGCTGAAGATTGATCGCTAAGTTAAGATCAGCCAGAGTTTTTTGAGGGTCTTTACTAAGTAAAGGATTTTGAGTCGTGCTGGCTACCTCAGCCCCCAGAGCTACACCCAACTCACCATCTACATTTTTCAAACGAGTAATGGGAATTCCGATATTAAACCCTGGTTTGACCTGATTTCTTTGATCACCATGAACTCCCACCACCTTACCTGCGTTACTCAGTACCGGCCCGCCGTCCATTCCTAACAACGTGTTATTGCTATATGCCAATGTGTAGCTATTCCTGGAAGACCGCTTACTATTCACGATTGCTCTCCCCTCCCGAAACACAAACACCGACTGTGTAATTACCTCTGTTGGCACCGGAAAGCCCGCTACATAAAGGTCTGCCCCTTTCTCTATGGTATTTATTTTGTCTAATTCTGCCAATTTGTAGTTACCATAGCTACGAAACTTGACCGCCGCCAAATCCACACTTCCTCGATGAACTCGTACCGAATTTGCTATGATCTTGTACTGTTGGCCATCTGGCGTGGTAATCGTAGATGGTGTAATGGTTTCGCCCATCTTTCCTCGCACCACATGAGCAGCCGTCAGTACTGTATAGACATCCCCAGCCCGCTGCAACAAAATCCCTGAACCATTGCCGAGACTATCCTCGCCCCAACTTTCTTTTTTTGTGTAGGATACTTTTACTGTAATGGCTTGGGCGATCTGGTTTACCTCCTGCGCTGTCTTGGCCATGGCGACCTGCTGTACCGTTATCACTATAGATGCCACCCCGATAGTAGTTGGCAGCCAGCGTCCTAAATAGCCCATTGCTTCATTTTTGTAAAACTCTTTCTCTCATCATACATAAGCATCCCAGAAACTGGCTAGTGCCAAAGAACGTAGGTATGGCACCTGGGAGAATAGAAACATATCAAAAAAATAAGTGCTGAGGTCGATATCCAGCCAGATGCAAGGACTTAAGCTACTCGGTAGCTCCAAGAACATGGAGAAATTTGAGGATATTCTGTAAAAGTTCAGTATCTTTTTGAGCACGAGCTAGGCGAGCTGCTTGGCGCAAGTCAGCAATTGCTCCTGAGCGATTATTCAGTTTTGTAGCTTGAACCAAACTCCTTGACAAGTAGGCCAATACATAGTCTGGCTTAATAGTGATCGCCTGATTTAAATCAGCTAGAGCACCTTGAAAGTCCTTCAGCTTCTCATATTTCAAAGAACTACGATGATAGTAGGCTTCTGCAAAGTCAGGCTCAATGGCGATCGCCCTGCTTAAATCAGCCAGAGCACCTTGGAAATCATTCAATTTCCCAGATTTTAAATTACCCCGTAAGAAATAATTCACTGCTAAATTTGGATTAAGAGAAATTGATCGATTACAGTCTGCCAAAGCACCTTGCGTGTCATTTAGCCCATACCTCAAGCTGCTCCGCATACTGTAGGCTTCTGCAAAGTCTGGCTTGAGGGCGATCGCCTTGTTTAAATCAATCAAAGCACCTTGGAAGTCATTCAGTTTAATAAACCTCAGAGTACCCCGCATACTATGGGCTTCTGCAAAGTCTGGCTTAATGGCGATCGCCTGATTTAAATCAGCCAGAGCACCTTGAGGATCATTTAGCTTGGTAAACTTTAGGACACTGCGATAGTTGTAAGCCCAGGCAAAATTTGGATTGAGAGAGATCGCCTTATTGAAATCTGCTAAAGCACCTGGGGAGTCATTTAGTTTTTGACCTTTTAGAACGCCACGAAATGAGTAAATATCTGCAAAGTTTGGATTGAGAGAGATCGCCTTGTTAATTTCTACTACAGCGCCGGAGAAGTCTTTTAGCTGATACTTCAGACTACTGCGAAAAAGGTAGGCAAATACAAGGTTTGGCTTAAGGGCAACCATTCGATCAAGATCAGCCAAGGCACCTCGATAATCTCCGTCATCATCTTTCTGCCTAGCCGAGACAAAGTAGTCATCGGCAGTCAGGGTAGAACTCTGCACCGTGCGAGCCACTGTACTTCCTAGTTCTATGCCCAATCCACCAGCCACATCTGCAAATCGAGCAATGGGAATTCCTGCATTAAATCCTGTTTTTAATTGGCTTTCTTGATTTCGATCGCCCCTACCATGGATGCCCACCACCTTGCCAGTGACATTTAGCACTGGTCCACCGCTCATTCCCGGTGATGTATCGTTGCTGTATAGCAAGGCATAACCATCCCTAAATGGCTGTTTACTATTCGCCGTTACCCGCCCCTCTCGAAACACAAATCCTGATTTTATCACCTCTTTTGAGTCTGGAAAACCAGCTACATACAGCTCCATGCCTCCTCCTAAAGTATTGGAGTTGCCTAGCTCTGCTAGCTTATAGAACCCATTTGAGATCTATTTTAGTCTGTGGCTAGCCTTTTGAGCATCAAGCGGATAAAGCAAAGATTGAGTTTTGCTTTAGCATTTTCTAA
>JAYSRP010000059.1:0-3495 GCA_043721015.1 Synechococcales cyanobacterium
GAAACAGTAGCTTTGAGGGCGGCCACTCGTTTCAGCTCATACTCGGTGGCATCTACACCAGCTTTGCCGGGGGGCAAATTAATCCGCTGAATTCTGAACTGGCGATCGGCGAAGTTTACCGGGATCTGTTGAGTTTTGCCGTCAGCAGTCACCTCTACATTGCGGACTCCAGGCTTTTCTAGAGGCGTAGAGGGAATAAATGCTCGATAGCGATTGCCACTAACCAAGTAGGCCGGATATGTTTGAGCGCCAATTTTAACCGTGGGTTTTATCTGGGGGTTATCGACCTTAATCTGAATCGCTGCGGTGTCACCCAAGCGCGGTGGCGGTTGCAATAGTTCTGATTGCATTGGTACAGCGGGTAATGCAGCCAGCACTAAGCCAGCAACTGATGTTGCAGCACCTCCAGTAAAACGATTAAACATTGAGCCTATCCCTCTGATTTGTAAAATGTAGAATGCCTGAAATTAATAGATATCATTATTAGCATATTTGTTGCCAAATTATTTGATCTAAAAACAAAAACCGATCCCCATTTACGAGGATCGGCATCAGAAAAACTCACTACTTAACCGACTCAATCTATTAACTAATATTGATAGGCAAAATCTACAGCTAACTGCTGACGGGTGGTAGGGTAAGAAACCATCAAACCTTCGCCTGCTAAAGGATTATTTTCATCCAACTTTTGACCGGCAACCGAAATATACACTTCAGCATTGGGGTTGAGGCTGGTAGCGGTGTAAACCACTTGAGTTACTCGGTTGATCATCGAAGCACTGCCTCCACCGTTGGCAAATTCTTCAGATAAATCTACATATACACCATCTGGTTTCACCTCTAAGCTCAGTAGCTTGGTGTTAGATGGAATCGAACCGTGCTGACGAGCAAAATCAGAGTTGTTTAGCAACTGACCAAAAGCCGAAGAAAGCAACAAACTAGCCGAGGGCTGAGGAGCCAGAGCTAAGAACTCTGAATCTTTAACTTCGGGACGGATGCTTTCTGTAGCTGGTTGTACTACAGCAGATTCGGTGCGGGATGTGGCCAAAGCACTTTGTTGAGCTGCTTCGGGCATTATGAAACCTTTCACCATCACTAGGGCGACGACTGAAGCAAAAACTCTTGAAACACACGAAAACTGAGTAACCATATGCCACCCTACCTTTGTCACCAGGACTGCTTAATTGAATGGGAGAAAACTTAATTCAGCCAATTTGCTGATTTATGCTTCTCATTATATGCAGAATCCATCAAAAAAGCGCCGATTTTTTGGATATTTGCATAACTTTTTATGAAGCGTATGCCAGTACACCAAATTTTGGGGTAGCTGTTGGTCGATCGATTATCACCAGTGGCTCAATCACTCACCTACTGTGATTTACAGCTTTTGATGAAGCCTTGCGAAAAGGAAAAAGACTGGTGAAAACTTGAAAAAGTCCACCAATCTTAGTAGCTAAGTATCATAAAGATACAATAAGTTTTTCAGTAAATTTGCTGACAACAAGCTGGAAGACTTGATACCTCAAGGATTTGACAAATTCGGGTATTTTCTGTGGCAGAATTTACCATTTGCAGTGCCACTCTCATACTTAGTGAAGAAAATGCCGGGAGCCAGTAAACACCATTACTACCCCCAATTCATTGGCGGCAGCGATCGAGTCAGCATCGCGCATACTACCACCAGGCTGGACAATTGCGGTAATCCCGGCGGCGGCGGCACTGCGCACCGAGTCATCAAAAGGAAAGAAGCCATCGCTGGCTAAAGTGGCTCCTTGGACGGCTTCACCAGCTTGAGCTAGCGCAATTTGGGCTGAACCAACCCGATTCATTTGGCCTGCACCCACACCGATCGTTTGGTTGTTTTTACTGACGACAATGGCGTTAGATTTAACATGTTTACAGACCTTCCAGGCAAACAGCAGTTCGGCTAGCTGCTCGGGGGTGGGTTTTAATTCAGTAACGACCTGCCAAGAATCAGTAGTTTCTACACCATCATCGGAGGTTTGCAGCAAGTAGCCGCCAGCGATCGATTTGATCTGAAAAGGTACGGGTGTTGTAAAGTCGGCGAGAGTGAGTACTCGTAGGTTGCTTTTAGCGGCCAAGATCTGCTGGGCTTCGGGGGTACAGCTTGGAGCGACGATACATTCTAAAAAGGTCTTGCTCATAGCGGTGGCAGTGGCAGCATCGATCGGCTGACTCAGTGCCACAATGCCCCCAAAAGCAGAGGTAGAATCGGCTTCATAAGCTTTTTCGTAGGCGGCAAGCAAGCTCTCCCCGATCGCCGTACCGCAAGGATTGTTGTGCTTAATAATAGTGGCGGCGGGCTGATCGGGAAATTCCGCGATAATTTGGCGGGCAGCTTCGAGGTCTACCAGGTTGTTGTAGCTTAGCTCTTTGCCCTGAAGTTTGACTGCCGCTGCCCAGCCGGTGGCTGCATTGCCAGTGCGATACCAAGCAGCGGGCTGGTGAGGATTTTCGCCATAGCGCAGGGTTTGCTGCTGTTCGCCTGCGGGTGGTTGGTGGTTGGCAGGGAAAGCGGGGGCTGCGCTCTGGTTAGAAAGATAGTCGGTGATGGCTCGATCGTAAGCTGCTGTGTGCGCAAAAGCATCGAGGGCACGGGCTTGGCGGAAGTCTGGGGTAGCGGTGCCGCTGGCGGTGATTTCGCTAAGATAGTTGGAATATTGGGCGGGGTTGGTGAGGACGGTGAGGTGGGCGAAGTTTTTGGCGGCAGCCCGAATCATGGCGGGGCCACCGATATCTATTTGTTCGATCGCTTCTTCTAACGTGACATTTGGTTTGGCAATAGTTTCGGTGAAGGGATAGAGGTTGACTACTACTAGGTCGATCGCCCGGATATCTTGAGCGGCTAAATCGGCGAGGTGTTCGGGTAGATCTTTACGCGCTAAAATGCCGCCGTGAATTTTGGGGTGCAGGGTTTTGACTCGACCGCCCAGAATCTCGGGGGCACCGGTATAGTCGGCTACTTTGGTAACAGGCACTCCGGCATCTTTGAGAGTTTGAGCGGTGCCGCCACTGCTGATGATGTCGAAGTTAAAGGTATCTACAAGCTGACGGGCGAATTCGACGATGCCAGTTTTGTTGGAGACGCTGAGGAGGGCGAGGGGCATAATTTTATTTTTCTAGATTCAGGAGATCAGTATTATTAAGTGGCAACAGAAAGCCAGCATTAGAAATGCTGGCTTTGCGAAGATTTTAATTTACTTATGGAGTCAAGCGGGTTCGAACCGCTGACTTTCACGATGCCATCGTGACACTCTACCAACTGAGTTATGACCCCATTGCTTCCTAATCTATAGGATGAGGGCGCTGTTTGTCAAACTCAGTAGCCGCGTTGGGCGATCGAGTCCAAAAAACCCATGTAGCTGTTGGCAAAACCATAGGCAGCAATAAGCGCTGCACCGGCACAGGCGACGAGGATGCCAGCCAAAAATAATGAAAATTCTCTTCGATCGCTGGCTGCCTGCATAAGTCGTA
>JAYSRP010000060.1:0-18590 GCA_043721015.1 Synechococcales cyanobacterium
TAACGGCGTAGCCCTGCTTTTGTAAAATTTTGGCACCGGCAATGCCCGATCGACCCAGACCAATGATTGTAGAAGCTAGCATATGCACCACGCGAAAAATACCACAATTATCATAGCTGACGATTTGCCCTCGGCAGTCATTGGGTATGGATTCTCTATCTCTAGACCATGTATGTTGGTGAAGTTCACAAAATACATTGGTCTATACTTAACCTACTAAGCTGCGGAGTTTTATCATGTTCAGTTACAAAAATCAAACCGCCCTGATTACCGGTGCTTCTGGTGGTCTTGGTGCCGCTTTTGCTCAAGAATTGGCCGCCAGAGGCATGAATACTATTTTGGTAGCCCGATCGGCTGACAAACTCCAAGCTCTCGCCACTGAACTGACCGCCAAATATCAGCAGCGCAATGATGTGATTGCTTTAGATTTAGTCCCTGCCGGAGCCGCCGCGATCTTAGCTCAGAAGATCTCTGATATGGGTCTACAGGTAGATTTGTTGGTAAATAATGCAGGCTTTGCCACCTATGGCAATTTTGAATCGATCGGACTACAGCGCGATCGAGACCAAGTTTTATTAAACATCGCCACATTAGTTGATCTTACCCATATATTTATTCCCCAAATGCTGGAGCGCAAGTCTGGCAGCATTATCAACATTGCCTCAGTAGTGAGCTTCCAGCCAGTGCCATATATGGCAGTTTACGCAGCTAGCAAGGCTTTTGTGCTGTCTTTTAGTGAAAGTCTGTGGGCAGAATATGGCGATCGCGGGATTCGGGTGCTGGCTCTTTGTCCTGGTGCCACTGCAACCTCTTTTCACCAAGTGGCTGGTCAACCAGTGCCCGATCGAATTTCCACTCCCGAAGAAGTGGTCAAAGCGGGTTTAAAAGCCTTAGAGCGCCAACAGAGCTATGTGATTCCTGGCTGGATGAATTTCTTTTTGTCTGGAATTGTGCCGCGCTTGCTGCCCCGCAAGATGACCACATTGGTGGCCAAGGGGATGATGAAGCCAAAAAATTAAGCCAGCATATGTCTAGAAAAACCGCTTGTTTTGAGCATTTGCTAAAGACAAAGCTCCTGAACTAAACTTGCTTGGGAGCTTTGGTTACTTATCGCTGAAACTCTAATTCTCGAATTGACCCATCCTCGGTAAAGTTAATTGTTGCCCCCAAGGGCGGCTCAGGTAAACTATCGATTTCTAGTCGAATGCAAGGAATTCGATCGGCCATCACAGCACTAGCCATGTAGCCCGTATGTATTTCTAAATAAGCATTCATTGGTGCTTCAAAAACCAAATGCTGTCCAGGAAAAGCTACTCGCTCAAAATACCAATTATCTATATTGGTGATTCTGGCAATTTGTACTTTGCTGCTGGTGTTAGTGTAGCAGCAGCAAATAGGATCAGACCGATCGGTAGGAATAGGATCTAGTATTTGTGACATGAGAAATATTTAGGTGGAAGGCAACACCCAAGGTAAAAGTCAACTCAAGTAAAGTAACATCTACCGATCCCCGTTCGCTGTAGCTTTTAATACGATCAACCTCTTTGGATCGTTTGCGGTATCATACAAGCTCGGCAATATTCGGCAATCAAACTATGGGCAACAGTTTCGGCAAGCTATTCAAAATATCTACTTTTGGTGAATCGCACGGCGGCGGCGTGGGTGTGACGATCGATGGTTGCCCGCCCCTATTAGAAATCAGCGCCGAGGAAATTCAGTTTGAGTTAGATCGCCGTCGCCCCGGTCAAAGTAAGATCACCACTCCTCGCAAAGAGAGTGACACCTGCGAAATTCTTTCGGGTATCTTTGAGGGCAAGACTACCGGGACTCCGATCGGCATCTTAGTTCGCAATAAAGACGCGCGCTCCCAAGATTATGATGAGATGGCTGGAAAGTATCGTCCTTCTCATGCTGATGCTACTTATGATGCCAAGTATGGAATTCGCAACTGGCAGGGCGGTGGACGCTCTTCGGCGCGGGAAACTATTGGTCGGGTGGCTGCTGGGGCGATCGCCAAGAAAATTCTCAAGCAGTCGGCTGGGGTAGAGATTATTGGCTATGTGAAGCGGATTCAAGATTTGGAAGCGGCGATCGATACTGCTACTGTGACCATGGAGCAGGTAGAGAGCAACATTGTGCGCTGTCCTGATCCGGCTTGGGCAGAAAAAATGATTGCCCGCATTGAGGAAATTGGGCGGGCGGGAGACTCGATCGGCGGGATTGTAGAGTGCGTAGTACGGGGTATGCCCAAGGGCTTGGGAGAGCCGGTGTTCGATCGACTAGAGGCCGATATTGCCAAAGGGGTCATGTCGCTACCCGCCACTAAGGGCTTCGAGATTGGCTCGGGTTTTGCCGGGACTTTGATGACGGGCAGTCAGCATAATGATGAGTTTTGTTTGGATGAGCAGGGTAATTTAAGAACTGTGACCAATCGATCGGGCGGCACCCAAGGCGGTATTAGTAATGGTGAACACATTATCATTCGAGTAGCCTTTAAGCCCACTGCCACTATCCGCAAAGAGCAGCGCACGGTCAGCTCTACTGGAGAGGAGACTACTCTAGCGGGCAAAGGTCGCCACGATCCTTGTGTGTTGCCTCGGGCGGTGCCAATGGTAGAAGCGATGGTGGCTTTGGTGCTCTGTGATCATTTAATGCGTCAAAATGCCCAGTGCAATCTGCCCAATTTATAATCTTCATAATACCGCTGAGATTTTGGAGGCTTTTCAGGGGTGCCGAGATGCGGGGGAAGAGATTGATTTGTTTGAGGCTTTGGCTTGACGAGATGAGCCACTGATTCTCTTCTTGAAGATGTCACGCGATTTTCTTATCGAGAGGCTCTGCCAACGACAAAGAATTGGTTAGAATGGATTATCAGAGAATATCAAGCGATCGAGGCTTTACATCATGACTACTCTAATCGAAAAAATTAGCCAGAAGCTGCCGCAGGCTCCTGAGTCACTGCTGCAAGAGGTTTTAGGGATTCTTGATGCTGTTGATAATAATGAGGAATTATCAGAATCGGAGATTGATAGAACTAGGAATCATAGTTCTTTCTTGAATGGTTACGTGCCTGAGGATGAGGGGCTGTATGACGACTATTAGGGGCGGGGAGCTTTGGATTGCCGAGATTCTTTATACAAATGGCAGTGATGCAAAAAAGCGCCCGGTGCTAGTTTTGTGGGTTGATGGTCAAGATGCAGTCGTTGCAGTTGTGACATCGGCTTCGCCGCGCACGGTTACAGATGTTTTTTTGAATCAATGGGCACCAAGTGGCCTAAGAGTGCCTTCTACTGTGAGATTGTCGAGATTAGATTGTTTGGAAATATCGCTTTTTCGGAAGAAAGTGGGTCAGTTGTCTGAACTGGATGCTGTGGAGTTAAAGAAAGTTTGGCAAGAATCTATTAGTTTGCAGTTTTGAGGTGGTTTGGGAGAATAATCGTGAATTTTCGTTGCGGAAGCTGGTGGCGGTGAGGTAGGGGATCTATTAGGATGGAGGGGTTGAATTTTGAGCAGCCCTTGAGCCGATGAATTACGATAATCATCATACTACTGCTGAGATTTTGAAGGCTTTTCAGGGGTGCCGAGATGTGGGGGAAGAAATTGATTTGTTTGAGGCTTTGGCTTGGCGGGATTTGCCACTGATTTAATGTTAGTAACTATTCATGATTTAGTAGCTGGGGATAATGAGATGCTGAAAAGCTATGAAGCAACGATGGAAAATGGACAAATTAGTTGGTTGACTGAAAAGCCAGAGGTTTCTTCTGCACGTGTTATTGTGACAGTATTGGTAGATGATATCTTGCCTGTGGTTAAGCGTCGTCGAGTGGCACCTCCATCTATTGCAGGAAAAGGTCAAACACTGGGAGATATTGTGAGTCCGATCGTTGATGAGCAGGATTAGGAATGTCTCAAATGATTGTTCTAGACACCCATATCTGGTTTTGGCTGGTTACTCAGGACTGGAAAAAATTTCCGGCGACATGGCGAGATGAGCAGAAGATATCTCAATTCATTTCACTGATGGATTCATCCAATTTTAAGGTGTAGATTAGAGCCTCATTTAACTGCTGAACATATGGCCATGAGAGTTTGCCAAGTTGTCGAATTAGTCGCTGTTTATCGACAACTGCGATTTGATAGCAGAGCGCTACTGATTCTTGTGTGAGTCCACCTTCTTCAGCGGGAATGGTGAAGGTGCCGGGAATATCTAAACGGCGAAGGTTGGAAGTGAGTGGCACGATAATTACTGTTTGGGTAAATCGATCGATTTCCTCGCGTTGCACGATGACAACCGGACGAACTCCGGCTTGTTCTGAGCCTCTGCTGGGATTTAGGTCTGCGAGGTAGACATCACCGCAACTCATGCGTAATCCTCTTGCTGAAGATTTGAGGAGTATTCTGGCAGGATGGCTTCGGCAAATATTTTATCTTCTTGGGCAAATTCAGTTTTCAGTGCTGCTGCGTCAATGTCAGAGATCTGATCCCATCGCTGGAATCGAGATGATCTATTTGTGGATTTAGTGCCGTCGTGAGCAATCACCAAATCGGTGCTTTGGCCTGAATTAGAGAGTTTTGCATTTAGCTCTTGACGCTCGGCTGCTGTCAGGGTTTGAATGATTTGGGCTAAGGAGTCTACTAGTTTTGCATTCATTGTGTTTTGGCGCTAACTTCCTCTGTATACTCATGATAGTCGATCAGTGTCATTGGCTTGATGGCACTGGGGACTTGGGATAGTAATTATGAATTTTCGTTGCGGAAGTTGCAAGCTAGTGGCGGTGAGGTAGGGGATCTATTAGGATGAAGGGGTTGAATTTTGAGTAGCCCTTGAGCCGATGAATTACGATAATCTTCATACTACTGCTGAGATTTTGGAGGCTTTTCAGGGGTGCCGAGATGCGGGGGAAGAAATTGATTTGTTTGAGGCTTTGGCTTGGCGAGATGAGCCGCCGGTAGAGGCTTTTGTAGCAATAGTGCGGGAAATTAAGCTGGAGCCGGTGCTGGCTTTGGCGATTCAGTCACTGTTATGGGTAAGGAGCACAGGAATCAAAGAGCGGCTAAAGAAAAGTGATGATCTGCTGAGCCTGTTATCTAACTTGGCAAAGTCCGGGGAAACAGATTTGATTCGATGGTCAGCAGCATATGTAATAGAACAAATTGGCTTTGACTTTATTTCCGTGTCTCGATATTTGACTGAGTCACCTAAAAGAATAGCTGACAGTATAGTTAATAAGCGCAGTCAGACACAATCAATCTATAATGACTCTGTTGATTTCTGGGTGTATGGTAGAACTGATTTTCTGTGGTTAAGCAACTTCTGTTGTAAAAGTGATGTCAATTCTGTGGAAAAAGCCAAAGAGATTTACGAACTAAAAGGCATAAGGGGAATCAATGAAATCAATTTCCTAGTGATTGAATCCTTTAAGGAGAATACTCCTGATATTTTTAATTTAACACTTGCCTGTCAAGGAATTTCAGGGAAAATGATCCTTAGCTTTGTACCAAATAGCCTCAGTCAAAGAGAACTAGAAATTCTTGTTCTCAACCAGATACTTTGTGTGAGTAGTCATCATGCAATGGCTAGAAAATCTGCTGTTGAGTTCTTACGTAACAATGAGTCTCAAGCAACATTTGCGGGTAGGATTTCGCTTAGTATGGAGAAAACAGTTAGAAACATTAATGCTATCACAAATACAGTCAATGCTATTGGGACTAGGGAAGTTAAAATTGACAGGGGTTATATAGATCAAGATGATATTGCGCCTGTTAAGAAGACTGTGTTGGAGGATTTTGAGTCAAGAATAAAAATCGTAGAAGCAAACCGACTAGAGGAATCTAACAAATCAAAACATGAAATAGATCAAAAGCAAAAAGAGAAAGAAGCTGTAGCATTGAAAATACAAAATATATCTGCAAATATATCTGACAGAAACCAGGCAATGTTTTTATTGATTCTTACTTCGCCTGTTATCTTACCAGTTATGTTTCTTGTGCTTTGGCTTCCCAGTGGTGCTTTTTTTGGGGGCTTTCTAGCCATTACTCAATTCAAAGGTGACTATGTCGCCCATATTAATGGCTTTTCAATGGTAGCAAGCATCATATTTTTTTTATTTTATTTGTACACGGAATATCTCAGCAAAACTTCTCTGATGGAAAAGAAGTTGGAAAATGAGCGAGAGAAGGAAAGTATTGAGTTTAAAAAGCTTCAAATTGATAAGCACATGCAACAAGTTAGACATCAAAGCACCACAGAGATAGAAATGGCAACTGCCCTAAGAAATACACGAATGGCTGGGGCAGGGAAAATAGAAGGTTTGTTAAATGAACGCAAAAACGTCTACAAAGTAATTTCTGAAGTGTAAAACTAAGATTGGTTTGTATGGTTTATTTTTTTATGCATACCCTTGATATGGTTAGTATCCAACAAATGTCTCATAGGTCAGATCTTTCATCAGTATGTCGATCGGCCTGTCTAATCTTTCGCCCATAGGCCATCACCTCATCAAAAATCGGATCGTCAGCAAAAGAACCTGTGATTTCTTTCAGCCAATTTGGCTCCGAGGAAGCTTTTTGCTGCTGTAGTTCCCGAATAGCCGCTTCTAATTGGCTTAATCTTTGCTCTATTGATTTTTCCATGAACCTTCCTTCAGTCTATTATTTGAGTATACAACCTCCTCATTCACCCTGGGCTAAAACCAATGGTCACTCAATTCATGGTTCAACCTTCCTCCCTAATGCGCTCTGGCATCACCATGAGCCAAATGGGAGAAGTATATTTGTTCAAATTCAACGAAGAGCTGCAATCCAAATTTGAAGATCTTCAGCAACAAAAAAAACAACGCAGCCTTACGCCAGAGGAGCAAGCCGAACTAGCCGGTATCTCCGACCTATCTAGAATCTTCACCTTAATAAATGCCCAGTTAGCAGCTCAAGCCAAATGGTGTCCAACACAACCCGAAAACTAATCCGTCGGCGTGCCCGTTCACTTTGTGAATATTGCCATTCACCCGAGTATCTCAGTCCCGATCGCTTTACGATCGATCATCTTCTACCGCAATCACTGGGTGGATCAGATGATGAGGATAATTTGGCTTTGGCTTGTCATCGCTGCAACACCCGACATTATAATTTCACTACCGGCATTGATAAACTAAGCCAAGCTTTTGTCTCTCTCTATCATCCTCGCCAACAATTATGGGCAGAGCATTTTGTTTGGACTATTGATGGACTCAAAATTTTAGGCATTACACCAGTAGGCCGTGCCACTTGTCAGCGACTAGATTTCAACGATGAACGTCATGATGATGGAGCAATTTTAGAAGCTCGTTGGTTTTGGGTGCAAGGTGGCTGGCATCCACCAGTGGATGACCCTAAAGTTGTTTGACAAAGAAGATTATATTGGTACTGAATAACGAGGTCTGTACTCCATGGTGTCTCAACTCATTTTCCAGGTATCCAAACTCCCCGACCTAAAATCCCAAAAATACACCGCAATTCACGGCCAAGAAACCCGCCGCAAAGCCCTCAGCATCCAAAAAGACTTCCTGCTCCTCCTTAGCGACCTCAGCCAAACCTACAACCTCACCCTCTCCATCGCCTACCAATATCACCCCAACGCCCCCGCCGATCAAAAACTCGCCATCTACCTCAGCATCAGCCAACCCCAAACCGCCCCCAGCCAGCTTGCTGCCGACATCGAGAAAATCGTCACCCAAGGCTTCCTCAGCCAGTTCTACAGCATCCAACGCATCAAAAACCTCACCATCCCCGGTCTTGAAAACCCTAACTGGGTGCAATACATCGGCGAAACCATCAAATACGAAGACGTGATCACCACCCGCGCCAAAGACAGCCTCGACAAATACAAAAAAGGACTCCCCAACTACTACCTACCACTACAGCTAGAAGCCGACGAAAACAACGACATGCTAGTCGTCTGCGAAGCTATCAGCAGCTTCAACAGCCCCGTTGTCCTGCAAATCACCCTCGAACCCGACACCGCCACCATCAAAGAAAAATCAAGCTGGATCAACGCCCTCGACCAAATGCTCTCCCAGCTCAAACAGGCTAGCAGCGGCTCTGGGCTGAGTAGCAATAGAGAAGGCGATCGAAACGCCCAACTAGTCTCCCGCATTTACGAAAAATACCAGACCACCTACCTCACCGAAAGCCTCTATCGCTACAGCATCAAAGCGATCGGCAACGACGAACTAGCCATCCGCAGCATCCTCGGCACCCTGCTGCTCAGCGGCACCAAAAAAAGCCGCTACCGTACCGTAGTGATCGATCGCACCCACCCCCAATTCTCCCCCAGCCTCAGCGCCAGCCAAAACAACACCCTCCACCTCGGCACCCACTGGACAGAATGGGATCAAGGACTCGGTGCAGCCGAATTTGGCGGCGACTCCATTACCGGCAAAGACAGCGTGCGCGTCGTAGAACTCAAGCCCCTACACCGCTACGCCACCCTCAACGAAATCAGTGGACTCTTTCGGATCGTCGTCCCCGGCGATGCCCCCGTCAAGGGCATTGCCCGCGAGAATGATATACCCGTTGTGCCAGCCGATCGACCATCAATCAACTTCGGCGGCCACGAACCCGCTCGCCCCGAGTATCCCATTCAAATAGACCTCAACCAGCTCAACAAACACGCCTTCATCTGCGGCGTACCGGGCAGTGGCAAAACCACCACCGCCTTCAATATCCTCACCGAACTATGGTTTCAAGACATTCCTTTCCTCGTCTTTGAACCCGCGAAAACCGAATATCGCTCTCTACTGAATCTCAAACCCGATACTGATCGCTTTAGCCCCCAGCAACTCAGCAAACTCCAACAGCTCACCGCTACCCTGCGGGTCTACACTCTGGGCAACGACACCATCTCCCCCTTCCGCTTCAACCCCTTCGCCGTATCTACCGATGTCCCTTTCTTTGAGCATATTGGCAACCTAGAAGCCAGCTTTCGCGGCGCATTACCCCTCTCTGGCCCATTACCCGCACTGCTTTCTGAAGCCCTAGAAGAAATTTACTACGATCGGCAATGGACAGGCCGAGAAACAGGTACTCCTGAACACTTATCTATTCCCACCATGGGCGACCTCTATGAAAAAATCACCGCCCTCTTTGAAACCAAAGACTATGCCGGAGAAGTCAAATCCAACCTCAAAACTGCCCTCGAAGTTCGTATCGGCAGCCTATTACGGCGAGGCGTAGGTGCCATGCTGAACACCCAGCAGAGCAGCCCCAGCATCGCCGACCTACTCAAATATCCCACCATTATCGAGCTAGATTACCTCAACCAAGACCAGGCTAATCTGATGACCTTCTTACTGCTCACCAAAATTAGGGAATACATTAAACGTCAGCGCACCGAAGGCTCAGGAATTCCTGAGCACGTTATTTTGCTAGAAGAAGCCCACAATTTAGTCGGACGAAACCTCGGGGCAAATCCTGATGAAGCCAACACCAAACAAGAAGCTGCCAATTATGTGACTCGGATGCTGGCAGAAATGCGGGCGCTCCGCGAAGGTATCATCATTGCCGATCAACTGCCTACCGGCGTAGCTGCTGAAGTCGTCAAAAACACCAATATTAAAATTGCCCATCGTCTAGTTTCTGCTGACGATCGCAAAGAAATTGGCCAAGCAATGCTGCTCGACGGCTCTCAAATGGAAGAAATTGCTCGACTGAATACCGGCGAATCCTTCTTATACATGGAAGGCTGGTATCGCCCCCGACTAGTCAAAATCCCGTTAGAAAATAGTGCCAAGACTAAACTAGGAATCGAAAACTCCATCACCTCAACTCAAATCGTCACCCTAATTCAACCTCAGTCTTGGTATCGCCAAAGCCAAGCCACTCTATTGGCTACAGCCCTGCAAGAGCATACTCGCCTCTATCACAAATACCAACAAACCTTCAGCGCTATTCAAGCTGAACTTACGACAGTCCAGCAAACCTGTGCAGACCTGCGATCGGCCTTGACTAACCTCACTCAAGCTATTTTTTATCGCCTCATTGGAGAGCTAAAGCTGATGCTAGATCCTGCGCCGAGTAATCAATTGGATTTACAAACCGATCGACGAAAACGACAACTCGATGCCAGTAATCTAAGCAGCCTGAAAAATCTGCAACTATCTCCTCACCTGACCCTCAAAGACCTCCTGGAGTTGAGATCTCACTTGACCAACCAGCTCGATGAATTCGATCGCGCCTATCAAGCTGCCATCACTGCTAATAACCGCATTTCTCGCCCAAAATATCAGCAGCAGTGGCAATCCTTATACCGCCAAATCACCACGGTTCATCACCAAATTACCGAGTTAGCCACCTTGCTCCATCAACCCGACTGTCTACCCCCAGCCCAACAGCAGCTCGACGAGATCGACTACACCCAGCGAAAGATCAACCAACGCCAAGATTCTAAAGACTCCCCTCTCAGTAGGAGCTTCCAGAAATTGGCTGCTGATCGCCAAAGCCTGCAATCTACACTAATGGAAGTTCTAGATCGGGCGATCGAACAGGCTAAAATCAACAAAGCAATCCACGATCTCAATCTCGGAGGCACGTAACCTTGAACATCACCGTCAAAAAACTCACCCTAGATTACGAAATCCTAGCCCAGCGCGCCGTTACCTTTAATGAATCCTACCTCAGCCTCCTCAAGATTTACGACGAGATCAACATGATTCCAGAACTGCTCCCAGACTTAGTGGCCTCCGGCTCATCACCCCGCCAAGTAATCGCTAAAATGGAGCACGATCGACAAACAATCCTGGAGAAATTTACCGAACTATCCGAGTTGGTCACCAAAACAAGCACCCACTTCACCAAGGCTCCAGAATCTACCGAACTACAAGCGATCGCCCACGATCAGCAAGTTATGAAAGATTTTGTCGCCAGTCTCGATCTGCAAGGCTTAGACCAAATGTTCAGCAAACTTAGTCATTCCTGAAGGTGTTCCTCCCATGTCCCAAGAATATAACGATCGGCAAGAACTCCAGCAAGAAGTTACCGACAAAGCCAAAAACATCGAAACCCTGGGCGAAGAGCAACAGGAGCACCAAGAGGACTTAGAAAGTCTGCGGCACAAGCTGAAAATGCTCAAAAATGCCAAGGGTGTTTATAACGACTCCGATCGCAGTTTGCAAAACTCTGTTGAAGTTGCATCACAAGCCAGAGAATCCAGCGTAGAAGTCTGTAAAGAAAAAATCAACGTTGTAAAAGTTGATATTGAATCCAAGCTAGAAAATCTCAATAAAAAAATTGAGAAAGAGAAAGAGCGAACTACTCAGATGGAGCAAGCCGTAGAAGCCCTGAACCATCGGAATGATGGCGTAGTTAATACTATCGAGGTCAACATCCAGCAATGCAAGGATGATATTGAAGATGCTACTGATAAAGGAAATGAATTCATGAAAATTATCAGCATTGCTGGCCAGATTGCCACAACGGCCAGTGTTTCTGCGACTGCCATTGGTCAAATTGTTAGTGGTCTCCAGTCGATCGGCCTATTTCGCTAATGATATGACTTTTGGGTAATGTGGTCATATCCAAATTCTCAAGATTTAACGAAGCGATCCGCCTGAGCCACAATCTCTAGGCTCTTGGCAATCACCACCGATCGCCACTGGTCAGACTCGGGGCAAAAGATTTCTTTCATGTGCTCCTTAGCCCGCAGACAAGCTGGGTCAGTTGCCGAAAGCCAATTATGAGCATAGTTTTCTTGACGTAACGCCAGCAGCACCCGCGCAAAAGCATAAGTGCCAAACTCCGCACAAAAATAGTTGTAGTTACGGGGCTGTAACAATTGACGAGTCCATTGACCAATATTGCCTCTGACTTGGTATTTCTTTTTACCGCCATCGACCGCGAAGATAGACTCTGCCCCAAAGCAAGCTTGTAAATCCTGTAACTCTGCCGGAGTCACCAGCGTATCCATCAATAACTTATAGGTGCCCCACTTACCCAAGCCGGTATGGAAATCTAAATGCAAAATATTTTGCGAATCCCCAATCCACTGAAGCAAATGCTCTTGCAGAATTTGCTGGGTCTTACTGGCCGCCTGACCGCCAAAAAACAAACCCTGAGGGAAATCGTATTGACCTTCGGCAACTGCTTGCCAGATATTGGCAAGTTTATATTTGGTGATCGCCCCCATTATCTGGGGCACAAACCAATCAATGCTGCCCAGCCGCTCTGGATTTAAAACCGACGATATTTTGCCATAAATCGGTGAACTACCCCGATACTCTTCACCTGGCAACAAAAAATTGCGATTCAGATCAATATTGTCTTCGTTACAACGCCGTAAATTGGCGAAACCGTAGGGATTCAGAGCATGAATAAACACCCAGTTAATATCAGTAGCCAAAGAGCCAGAATCCAGCAAGGCCAACTGTACTGCCGAACCAAAGAAGCCTTCACCACCATGTAAACCGCTAGAAACAATGATGGTTGGTCGATCTGGTGCTACTTTTTGGATAGCAACGTCAATTGATAAATCTTGCCATACAGGGTAAGATTCCTGTCGCCAGCCCAATGTTGCAGCTCGATCGCAGAAATTTTGGCGGGCAATATGATAATCGGCTGGAAAATAAGACATTTGAGAATAACAACTCAACGTAGATAATTTTGCCCTCGTCTCATCATAACAAAGACCTGTGGACAAACCTTGCACCTTTGGATAACCTATCAAGGCAATGAATCGAACATCTGATAGTAAAACCGGGAATCCTAAGCATGTTGATTAATAACTGATAATCACCAGCCATTGCTATGAGAACAATTCCTGCTCCATCCTTCCCTAATAAACATTGGCAACTATATCTAGTTCATGAAACCGAGACCACCTCAACTTTTCAGCATGGGGAATCTCTCCGCAATTACCTAAGCAGAGCTAGAAGAGCAATGGTCGTGTACTTGCTATTTTTCGCAATGTCGTTGGTCACAACCCGTCATATTTTCCCTGGCAGTATGATCTGGAAAACAATGGGGCTTGGATTCAATAGTCCAATTACTCATCTTTTTTTGTTTTTATCAGCACTGAGTATGAGCTGGCCTTTTGTTTTTATCCTGTATTTACTAGTGAAGCCCTCCTTTGTAGTGTGGACTTTTGATCAAGGCGCTAGAAAACTCGAGCATTTTACTGCCAATATTTTTGGTGTCAGCGAGACTTCGTGCTACAACTTTAATAAAATTAAATCGATCGATGTCACAGAGCATATCGAAGAAGATACTAGATCTAGCAAATATTGTAAACTATCAATTTTTTTCAATGATGATAGCAAATTTATGATGAGTAAGAGCGACTATACTCCTGACCAGCGACAGCAAGAGATTAACTACAAATATCATTTAGAATTGGCAGAGAATATGCGCTTCCGAATCGGCCTACCAAATCCGAAGTAATACAGACACAAGATATTAAAGTGCTATCATCCAATAAGAATGCCCCTCAAAGACCTTGGTAAAACTTACAGCCAGCACAGGGGCCAGTGGGCAAAACAGCACAGCGAATTAACTCCGATCGAGCATTGAAACTACAACTAGCATCCCCAATAATCCAGCGACCTTTAATTAAGCTGCGCTCCTTTGGTCGATCGGCCACCTGCACATACAAAGAAATCTTCGCCAACCGATAGCGCCCTGCCTTGTATTGATAACAGTGGCGGCGCTCTAATACCGCGGAAGTATCATGATCTAAGTCTAAATAGTCGCCAGGTTGGGGAGTCCAATCTAGAATTAGTTTATCGATCGTCGCCTGGGATTTACTAAGAATCACCTCTGTCGGCAAAGAGTAGGCTTCCATAGCAGTTTACAAAAGTTCCAGCCACCATCGTACCAAATATCGCCGAACCACGCATATTGACCCAAACAACAAAAATCGCCCCCACAAACCAATGGAGACGAAAAACCAGCATCCCGCACCGTAGGGGCGGGTTTAGCCATCAATAAAAGAAGAAACCCAGAATCAAATTATCAAAACCCGCCCTTCAGCGGGTTTAATAGAATCAATGATTTCCCAATAAATCAGTGAATCCTAACGAATAAAGTTCAACAACTCTTTAGGAGAAGCCAAAAGATCGATCGCCACAAAGAAAATCTTACCTTCGGGATTCAACAAAAAGCGCCAAGCCATGTTCATACCAACATTGGCACCAAACCAAGGAGTCTGCACTTTGCCTGTCACCTTGATTTGATTAAAGCTACCATCGGCTGGCTCATTAGTACCCCGTTCAGGAATTAGCTTCAGGTTTTGGCATTCCTCTTGCAAGTAACGGAAAACCGCTTCTTTACCCACGATTGGTCTTTGGAATGGAGGCTGTAAAGCACCATCTTCAGCAAATAGCTTAATAACTTCATCAAAGTCATTGGCATTCATGTTGTTGATATAGCTCAATACAGTGGCATTATCTACGCCCTCGATTGTTACCTTCGTCCGTTCACTAGCCTGCTGAGGAAGTACCATCGGCTCAGAAACCTTGACAGTGCCTTCGCCCACATAACCCATATCTACGACAGTATTTCGCAATACAGTAATCTGCTGACCCTGCTCCAAGTCACGAATAGCTTGTAAAATAGCGGCGGCGTTAGCCGAAAGCTTATATCCTTCAGGAATAGGAGCAACAAGACCTTCGGCCATCCATTCACCCAACTGATACCAAAAACCAAGTTTGATGTTGGGAGTAAATACGCCGTAATCACGGCAAATTTCGGTATCAGTGCGGTTAGCCAAGTCACACATAGCCTGAGATTGTTCGGTAAAAGACATGGCCTTGATTCTGCCCAACAAACCTTGAGCCAAAATCATACTAGCTGCACCCGGAGCTGCAACAGTAATAGTGGTGCCCATTTCTTCGTAGGCAAACCAAATTAAAGCAAGCTGATCTTCAGCGCTGAGTTGATTAAAACGAGCAATAGTAGCTGGCACTGCATCAGCAGCGAGAGTGCCGGGAAAAATACCGCGTGCGGAATCGATGGTGAATGCCATGGCTGTGGGGTACTCCTTAAATATATCTGACGAAGAGTTGTTCTTGATTTTGCGCTGAGTCAGCGTCTTTTTTTCGTATCTCCACATAACTTATTACATTTTTGTTACGAAAGTAAATAAATCTTTACATTTTTTTTAGATACGGCAATCGATACCAGGGTGCTTGGGGATATTCGTGATGCTCCCAGTGGTAGCCAAAGTAGTAGCAGGTTAACAGTGACCAGATGGGATGGAGGTTGCTGCTGCGGATTGATAGCTCAGAGGCAGCGGTGGGCTTGTGAGGTAAATAAGTCCCGAAATAGAAGAGCTGTAGGGAGCTAAGCAAAATTGGCAGCACCCAGAGTAACAATAAGTTAAATATAGAAACTTGCAGAACGTAATGGGCGATCGAAAACAGCAGACCCATCCCCAACAAAAGCTTCAGGGCTTGAGTTCGATCGATATATCCCCCCATAAACTTGCTGTACCAACCCCAAAAACCCCGATCAGAAAAATCTGGGTCTAACTCAGTGGCCGGATATTGATGATGTAAATGATGTTTAGTCAGCAGTGTTTTGTAGGGCAACAGCGCATAGAGAGTCGTACAAATACTGCCAATCCAGCTATTCCAGTGCGATCGAGCCTCCTCCGAAGGCACTGCGAGGCAAATGCTGCCGTGCATGGCATCGTGCGCCGTAATAAATAGACCCGTCTGTAAAAAAGTCCTGACCAACAGCAACCCACCGATCCACCAGATAGGACACATGGTTAGATCGATCGAGCAGGCTGCCCATAAACTGAGCATCCAGGCAATCATCAAAAATAAAGATATCCAAAGACCCACAAAAAATCCAGCAAACCAAAAGATAGCAACCTGATTTTAGACGATGTGATAAACAAACGGGGCTTAAACCTTCATCGTCCCAAATATCACCAGTTTCCAGGCCGTCAGTAGCAATCCACCAACAACAGTTACCGTCAGACCAGAAACAACCGCTCTTTTCACAAACTCCCAGAATTCAATCGGCTGCTTCACTATCTTCAAATCACCCTTCATCTCTACCAACAAAAGATTCAAGTCACCTAACTTGATACCGATTTGGTTCAGTGTTACCTCTTGATTCTTTAATCGATCATCTATACCAGTAACCTTTTGGTCGAGAGCTTTAATGTCTCCCGATAGCCTCTGGTCGAGAGCTTTAATGTCTCCTGATAGCCTCTGGTCGAGAGCTTGAATGTTGCCATTCAACTCAGCAAACTTAGTATCAGCCTTAGCTTCAATCCTTTGAATTTCATTTCTAGAGTCAGCAAAACCCAGTCGCATTTCTTCCCGTTGGCTCATGGATAGATCGCGGAGTTCCTTCAATTCTGACTCAGTAGTAGGTGGCATGGCGGCGGATGATGAAAGCTATATCTTAATTTTACTCCAATAGACCTGAATAGACATAGGTTAGTAACCCTTTGACCCTTATCGGATAAAGATCTACAATATTTCTTTCTTGCGCCCAGCCCTATGAATACTCCAGCGAACTCTCAAATCGTGGAAATCCTTTCTCCTGAAGAAATGCGCCGCACCATCAAGCGGATGGCCGCCGAAATTGTGGAGAGCTGTCGTAATTTAGCAGAAGTCGTCTTAGTGGGCGTTCATACTCGGGGCGTGCCACTGGCCAAAGCCTTGAGCCAACAAATCGCTGAACTGGAAGGAATAAATTTATCGGTATCGACGATCGATATCACTTTCTACCGCGATGACCTGCAATCTAACAAAGTCCGTACTCCCGTGCGCAGCCAGATAGACGTAGATATCAACAATAAAACAGTCGTTTTAATAGATGACGTAATTTACAAAGGCCGCACCGCCCGCGCCAGCTTGAATGCTCTAGCCGAATATGGCCGCCCCGATCGAATTTTATTGGCGGTGTTGGTCGATCGAGGTCATCGCCAGTTACCCATCCAGCCAGACTTTGTCGGCAAACGTCTGCCCACGTCTCACGAAGAACGGGTGAGGGTGTATTTTCACGACACCGATGGCCGCGATACGGTGGAGCTGGTGCGCTAGATTAAGAAGAACTAAACGGACAGAAATCCTTTGTTATGACTAACTCCCTTTTGACTAATCCTCTTCTAGTGGGCCACGGCTTGCCGCCTTTTGCCGAAATTTTGCCCGAGCATGTAGGGCCAGCGATCGAACAGCTTCTCAAAACAGTCAATGCCGAGCTGACTGAGCTAGAAAAAAACTTTAAACCCACCTGGACTGGTCTGATTGAGCCAGCCGATCTGTTAGGCGAAAAGCTGACTTGGGCTTGGGGGATTATTGGTCATTTGATGGGTGTGAAAAATAGCCCAGAGCTGCGCACTGCTTATGAAAACAGCCAGCCCGAAGTAGTGCAGTTTTTCATGCGGATGGGTCAGAGCCAAACTTTGTATCAAGGCTTAAAAGATATCCGTGCCGGTGCCGATTGGACAAGCATGAGCAAAGCCCAACAGCGGATTATTGCAGCAGGTATCCGCGATGCGGAGTTATCTGGGGTGGGCTTAACTGGTGAGCAAGGCGAAAGATTTAACGCCATTCAATTAGAGTTAGCAGAACTCGGCAATTTATTTTCTAATAACGTACTAGATGCCACCAAAGATTTCAATTTAGATCTTACAGACCCTAACGATGTAGCTGGTCTACCGCCGAGTCTACTAGCGCAAGCCGCCCAAGCTAGTCGCGCCGGTGGCCAGGAAGCGGCAACTCCCGAACGTGGCCCGTGGCGCATTACCCTCGACTATCCTAGCTATGTGCCCTTTATGGAACACAGCAAACAGCGCCATCTGAGAGAAAAAGTCTATAAGGCTTTTGTGGGCAGAGCAGCCAGCGGCGAAAAAGATAACTGCGGCAACATTGAACAAATTTTGACTCTCAAACGAGAAATGGCTCAAATCCTTGGGTTTGGTAGCTTTGCCGAAATGAGTTTGGCCAGCAAAATGGCTCCCAACGTCGCAGCCGTCGAGAATTTGTTGGAATCGTTGCGCAAAGTAAGCTTGCCCGCAGCAACACAAGAGCGTCAAGAACTCCAGAGCTTTGCCCAGAGTCAAGATGCCACTGTCACCGAGCTAATGCCTTGGGATGCTGCTTTTTGGGCAGAGCGGTTACGGGAGCAGAAATATGACTTTAACGATGAAGAGCTGCGTCCTTATTTCCCGCTAGAGCAAGTGTTATCTGGCTTATTTGGATTAGCCGATAAATTGTTTGGCATCGAAGTTACTGCTGCCGATGGCTTAGCTCCAATTTGGCACCCGGACGTGCGCTATTTCCAAGTGAAAAAAGATGGAGAACCAATCGCCTTCTTTTACTTAGATCCCTACAGCCGCCCCGGTGAAAAACGCGGCGGAGCCTGGATGGATGACTGTATCGGGCGGGCAAAGTTCACCAATATCGAAGGCGTGCGTTTACCAGTAGCTTATTTGGTTTGTAACCAAACTCCACCGGTAGATGGCAAACCCAGCTTGATGAGCTTTGGTGAAGTAGAAACCCTGTTCCATGAATTTGGTCATGGTTTGCAGCATATGTTAACTACCGTAGACTACGCGGGCTGCTCGGGTATTCGCAATGTAGAATGGGATGCCGTGGAGCTAC